>JAGGTC010000067.1 GCA_021163945.1 Deltaproteobacteria bacterium
AGCTCTAACGGCTAGAGCACCGGACTCCAAATCCGGGGGTTGGGGGTTCGAATCCTCCCTGGCCTGCCATTTTATTGCCTGAATTTTATGAGAAAGCAATTAAACAAAAAGATCAGTCCTATTAGGTCTGTAGCAAGTCCTCTGAGTTGGTGGTTTCAGGCAAGGCAATTTTTACGTGAGGTAAAGGTTGAATTAAAGAAGGTGACTTGGCCAAATAGAAAAGAAACAATTGGCTCTACCTTGGTAGTGATTGTGGTAGTGTTGCTTATGAGTTTTTATTTTGGCATCATTGACCTAATTTTTGGTAGTATTTTGGGAAAGATCTTAAGATGAATTTCAAGTGGTATATAGTGCATACATATTCAGGTTTTGAAGAAAAGGTAAAGTCCTTGCTTGAACAACGGATCAAAAGTGCAGATGGAATGGAGCAATATTTTAAGGAGATCCTGATACCCACAGAAAAGGTCCTTGAGCTAATTAAGGGAGAGAGGGTGACCTCTTCCCGTAAATTTTATCCAGGTTATATATTAATTCACTGTCTAGAACTACATATAGATGAGGAAAAGGATGATGAAGAGACAAAAAGGCTCAAAAAGGCAATTTGGCATTTGGTAAGAAGGACACCTAAAGTTACAGGCTTTGTGGGTGGACAAGACCCACTTCCCATACCCCAAGAAGAGGTTGAGAAGATTAAGGAGAGGATGGAAGAGGGAGAAAAGAGGCCCAAGCCAAAATTTATCTTTAGAAAAGGAGACCATATTAAAATTGTAGACGGCCCCTTTACAAATTTTACAGGTCGTATAGATGAAATCTTTCCCGAGAGAGGAAAAGTACGTGTGCTTATCAGCATTTTTGGTAGAGAAACACCAGTAGAATTAGACGCCATACAACTTTCTAAAATTTAAAAAGGAGTTTTTTATGGCTAAAAAGGCAGTGGTGACTATTCGTTTGCAAATTCCGGGAGGTCAGGCTACGCCATCACCCCCTGTAGGGCCAGCCTTGGGTCAGCATGGGGTAAATATTATGGAGTTTTGTAAGGCATTTAATGCCAAGACAAAGGGGCAAGAGGGGACCATTGTACCAGTAGTAATTACAGTCTACTCAGATCGTTCTTTTAGTTTTGTTACAAAGACCCCACCAGCATCAGTGCTCCTCAAACAGGCGGCCAAGATTGTCAAGGGCTCAGGGAGTACAAAAAAGGAGATTGTGGGTAAGATCACAAGAAAGCAACTTGAGGAGATTGCGAAGAAGAAGTGGCCTGACCTTACTGCCTCAAGCTTTGAGGCAGCAGTGAGGACAATTGAGGGCACTGCAAAAAGTATGGGGATTGAAATTGTTGAATAGGAGCTATTATGGCAAGTTATGGGAAAAGGTATATAGAGGCAAAGAAAAAGATTGAGCCAGGGAAGGCCTATAGTGTTGAGGAAGGGATAAAATTGGCACTGGATACCTCTTATGCCCGTTTTGACGAGACAGTAGAGGTAGCCATAAATTTGGGAGTAAACCCAAAGTATGCAGACCAGATAGTACGTGGGGCAGTAGTGTTGCCTCATGGGACGGGTAAGGATGTAAAAGTGCTGGCATTTGCCCAGGGAGAAAAGGAGAAGGAGGCAAAGGAGGCAGGGGCCGATTATGTAGGTGGAGAGGATTTGATAAAAAAGATAGAAGGGGGCTGGCTTGATTTTGATAGGGTGGTGTCTACTCCAGATATGATGAGTAAGGTGGCAAGGATTGGAAAGATCCTAGGCCCGCGTAAGCTTATGCCAAGCACAAAGACAGGGACAATTACATTTGATATGAAAAAAGTCATAAGGGAGCTGAAAACTGGGAAGATAGATTTTCGTGTAGACAGGTATGGAATAATCCATGCCCCCATTGGTAAGGTCTCATTTGGTTGTGAGAAGCTCCTGGAAAACTTTAAAATACTAATGGAAACCATTATCAACTTAAGGCCCCAATCAACAAAGGGTGCATATTTAAAAGGGATAACCATTTCTACAACGATGGGGCCTGGTATCAAGATAGATATAAATTCTGTTAAGGATGTCTTAAGCAAGGCTATGTAGGAGGGGAAATTGGGTAAGAGGATTGAAAAGGCAAATTTAATAAGTGGGTTAAATGAGAGGTTTAAGAGGGCAAAGGCCATAATAATTACTGACTTTAAGGGTTTAAATGTAGATGCCCTAAACTCCTTAAGAAAGGAGTTACGTGAAAGGGGTATGGAGTATAAAGTAGCAAAAAATACACTTATAAGACTGGCCTTGAAGGAAACGCCCTTGGAACACATAAGTGAAGAGATCAAGGGTTGTAATGCCCTGGCATTTTGTTATAACGACCCAGTAATTTTGGCCAAGACATTAATTGATTTTAAGAAAAAAAATGAGGTATTTGGAATAAAATGTGGCATATTGTCAGGAAGGCTCTTAAAGGCAGATGAGATTGAAGAACTTTCTAGATTGCCCAATAGGGAGGTACTACTTTCCCAACTTTTAGGGGCAATGTATGCTGTGCCTGCAGGCATTGTAGGCCTATTTCATAATATCCTATTAAAATTGCTTTATGTTTTAAATGAAATAAAAAAGACTAAAAAAAAGGAGGATTAAGAGAAGATGGCTACAGAGATCAAAAAAGAGGATGTGATAGAATTTATCTCTAACATGACAGTTCTAGAACTATCAAATTTTATCAAAGAATTGGAGGAAAAGTTCGGGGTAAAGGCAGTAGCCCCTGCCGTAGCACCAGCAGCCCCTGCAGCGCCGGCCCCTGCAGCGCCTGAGAAGGAAAAGACAGAATTTGATGTGATCCTATCAAGTATAGGTGAGAAAAAGATTCAAGTAATCAAGGTAGTAAGGGCCATTACTGGGCTGGGTCTGAAGGAGGCAAAGGAGTTTGTAGAGAGTGCACCTAAGGCCATAAAGGAGGGTATTCCTAAAGAAGAGGCAGAAAATATTAAAAAGCAGTTAGAAGAGGTAGGTGCAACCGTAGAGATAAAGTAAGAGGGGTTTAAAATATGAAAAACTTGGATCATTTTAGGCGAAAGTTTGGTTGTGTCAAAAAGATCCTTGACATCCCTTATCTGCTCTCACTTCAAAAGGAATCGTTTAGAAAGTTTTTGCAGAAGGACATACCCCCTGAGGAGCGAGAAGATATAGGGATGCAGGGTGTGTTTAAGGAGATCTTTCCTATTGAGGACTTTACAGGGACTGCCTCTTTGGAATTTGTAAAATATACCATTGGAGAGCCTAGATATGATGAAAAGGAGTGCCTAGAGAGGGGCATGACATATGAGGCACCTGTAAGGCTTACAGTAAGGCTTGTAGTATATGATGTGGATAAGGATACAGGAAATAAGACTATTAGAGACATTAAGGAACAAGAGGTCTATTTTGGCACCATTCCCCTGATGACCGATCGTGGTACATTTATTATCAATGGCACAGAGAGGGTTGTAGTAAACCAATTGCACCGTTCCCCTGGCATCTTTTTTTCTCTTGATAAGACAATACGGAGGGTTAAAGGAAAGTTACTTTACACAGCCAGGATTATCCCACTAAGGGGCTCATGGATTGACCTTGAGTTTGATAATAAGGCACGCCTTTATGTAAGGATAGATAGAAGGAGAAAATTTCTGGTTACCCTATTCTTAAGGGCCCTAGGTTATAAGAATGAGGAAATATTGACCCATTTTTATCCTACACAGAGGGTAAGATTAAATGATGGAATCTTTTATATAGAGCTAATACCTGACCTTTTAATTGGAACCAAAATAAGAGAAGATGTATGCCACCCAGAGACTGGCGATGTAATTATTCCAAGGGATACGCGAGTTACCCGTCTTCATATAAAACAATTAGAGAAATTTGGGCTCAAGGAGATCCCCATTGAAGAAGAAGAACTAAAGAATAGGGTCCTGGCCAGGGACATTAAAGACAATGAGACAGGTGAGGTAATTGCCTCATGCAATCAAGAGATAAATGATGAGATCTTAGAGAGGATCAAAGAAAAAAAATCAATTGAGTTTGAGGTCTTGTTCATTGATGAATACCGCTATGATAGCTCACTTAGGGATACACTGCTTGAAGACAAGGGTGAGAGTGAAGAGGATGCTATACTTGAAATATACCGAAGGCTAAGGCCTACTAGCCCTCCAACCTTAGAGGTTGCAAAAGAATTTCTACATAACTTATTCTTCAACCCAGAATATTATGACCTTTCAAAGGTTGGCAGGTTTAAACTAAATGAGAGGCTGGGGCTGGATGTCCCTATTAACTGTTGTGTCCTCCGCAGGGAGGATATCCTTGCAGCAGTAAAGAAAATCCTTGAGATTAAGGCGCAGCAAGGCCCCCCTGATGATATTGACCACTTGGGCAATCGTCGTGTTCGCTCAGTAGGGGAACTTTTGGAAAATCAATACAGGATTGGTCTAGTACGAATGGAAAGGACTATAAAGGAACATATGGCACTCCAGGAGATAGAGACACTTATGCCCTATGACTTAATAAATTCTAAGGCAGTAACTGCTGCCATGATGGAGTTTTTTGGGACAAGTCAACTCTCTCAATTTATGGATCAGACAAACCCACTCTCAGAACTGACCCATAAACGGCGTCTTAGTGCCTTAGGACCAGGGGGTCTCTCTAGGGAGAGGGCAGGCTTTGAGGTAAGGGATGTGCACCCCTCTCACTATGGGCGTATTTGTCCTATAGAGACACCAGAGGGCCCAAATATTGGTTTGATTGTCTCACTTAGTACCTATGCAAAGGTAAATGAATTTGGCTTTATTGAAACACCCTATCGAGTGGTAAAGGATGGTGTGGTTACAAATGAAATCAAATATCTTACCGCCTTAGAGGAAGGGGACTATCCTATTGCCCAGGCAAATGCACCCATTGACAAGGATGGAAGGTTTATTAATGAAGTGGTATCTGCCAGGGTTCGTGGTGAATTTACCATGGTAAGGAGAAGTGATGTCAAATATATGGATGTATCTCCTACACAGTTGGTCAGTGTCTCTTCCTCCCTAATCCCATTTTTGGAACATGATGATGCCAATCGTGCATTAATGGGTTCAAATATGCAACGTCAGGCCGTTCCCCTCTTGGTTACAGAGAGGCCGCTTATAGGTACAGGGATGGAGAAGATTGTAGCAAGGGATTGTGGCCTGACTATTGTAGCAGAGGCTGATGGAGTAGTGGAGTATGCAGATGCCTCACATATTGTCATAAAATATGATAATGAAAATGCCCCCTTAAATACATTGGTAAAGGTCTATGAGTTGAATAAATTTCAAAGGAGTAACCAAAATACCTGTTTCAATCAAAGGCCTTTGGTAAAAAGTGGACAAAGGGTATTTAAGGGGCAGGTTATAGCCGATGGGGCGGCCACAGACAGGGGGGAGATCTCTTTAGGGAGAAATATATTAGTGGCATTTATGCCTTGGGAAGGTTACAACTTTGAGGATGCCATCTTGGTCAGTGAACGCCTAGTGAGGGACGATATATATACCTCCATCCATATAGAAGAGTTTGAGGTAATGGCCAGGGAGACAAAATTGGGTCCAGAGGAGATAACACGTGATATCCCCAATGTCTCTGAAGAGGCATTAAAGGACTTAGATGAAAATGGGATTGTTCGTATAGGGGCTAAGGTGAGACCAGGCGATATCCTTGTAGGAAAGATTACACCAAAGGGCGAGACCCAATATTCACCTGAGGAGAGATTGCTGAGGGCGATTTTTGGTGAGAAGGCAAGCGAGGTAAAGGATTCCTGTTTAAGGGTGCCCCATGGAATAGAGGGTATTGTCATTGATGCCAAGGTCTTTACTAGAAGGGGTGATAAGACTAAGGATGAGAGGGCAAAGTCCATTGAGAGGGACGAGATTGAGAAGATAGCCAGGTATAGGGATGCAGAGATAAATACCTTAAAGAAGGTAGTAGAAGAGAGATTGGCCCAACTTTTGGTGGGTGAGCAGGTGGCAAAGGATCTAGAAGGTATGAATGGTGAGAAAATTATAGCTAAGGGTGAAAGGATCAGTGAGGATATAATCTCTTCAATACCTATTCACAGGTTAAAAAATATTAAACTTTTTAATACAGAAAAGGAGGCAGAACTCAATTCTCTAATTGATGAGTTCTTTGATGAGGTGGAGAAGATAAGGGCCCGTTATGATCAGAGGATTGACAGGATAAAGCAAGGCGGTGAGTTGCCTGCGGGTGTGATTAAGATGGTCAAGGTCTATGTGGCAATGAAACGTAGGCTCTCTGTAGGGGATAAGATGTCAGGGCGACATGGAAATAAAGGTGTGATATCTAAGATCTTGCCTATTGAGGATATGCCATATCTTGAGGATGGGACCCCAGTTGATATAGTGCTTAATCCCTTAGGCGTACCATCACGGATGAATCTGGGACAGATTTTGGAGACCCACTTAGGGTGGGCATCTAAAGAGTTAGGAAAGAAGGTAAGAGAACTTATAGAGACTGTTCAGGTTGAGGCGCTACGGAAATACCTTAAGGAGATATACACAGAAGGGCAATATAATAAATATTTTGCCCATTTAAGTGATGAGGAGTTGCTTGAGAAGGCGAGGTCTTTGGAAAATGGTATTCCTGTATCTACCCCTGTGTTTGATGGGGCAAAAGAGGAGGAGGTTAGGGCCTGGTTAAGGAAGGCGGGTCTGCCAGAGACTGGCCAGTGCACGGTTTATGATGGAAGGACAGGGGAGCCATTCGATAATAAGGTAACAGTTGGCATTATGTATATGATGAAGCTTCATCACTTGGTAGACGATAAGATCCATGCACGTTCTATTGGTCCTTATTCCCTAGTTACCCAACAGCCGCTAGGAGGAAAGGCACAATTTGGAGGACAAAGATTTGGTGAGATGGAGGTTTGGGCCTTAGAGGCATACGGGGCGGCCTATACACTGCAGGAGATGCTTACAGTAAAATCAGATGATGTAGCAGGCAGAACAAGGATGTATGAAAAGATAGTAAAGGGGGACAATACTCTGGAAGTAGGACTGCCTGAGTCCTTTAATGTGTTGGTTAAGGAGCTTCAGGCCCTTGGTTTAAATGTAGAATTAATAAAAGATAAAGAAAAAATAAAGGAGTAAAATAGATGGGTTTAGAAGACCTTTATAATCTTTTTAGTAAACCAATGGACCCAGCTGATATTAAAGGAGTTCGCATCTCCTTGGCCTCTCCAGAAAAGATCAGGGAGTGGTCTTATGGAGAGGTAAAAAAGCCAGAGACCATTAACTATCGTACATTTAAGCCAGAAAAAGATGGCCTATTCTGTGCAAAGATATTCGGTCCTATTAAGGATTATGAATGTCTCTGTGGTAAGTACAAGAGGATGAAACATCGGGGGATTGTATGTGAAAGGTGTGGAGTGGAGGTGATATCTTCAAAGGTGAGGAGGGAGAGGATGGGCCATATTGAGTTGGCCTGTCCTGTTACCCATATTTGGTTTGTAAAGAGCGTCCCAAGTAAGATTGGAAATCTACTTGACCTTAGTGTACGTGAGCTAGAGAAGGTCATCTACTTTGAGTCATATATTGTCATTGATCCAAAGGATACCCCATTAAGAAAGGGTGAATTACTCTCTGAGGCCCAACTTCAAGAGGCACGAAACAGGTTTGGCAATCGTTTCAAGGTAGGCATAGGGGCAGAGGCCATCAGAGATTTGCTAAAGGAATTGGATCTTAAGCACTTAGCAGAACAGGTGAAGGAGGAGATTAAAAATACCCATTCAGAATCCAAAAGGAGGAAGCTGACAAAGCGTTTAAGGGTTATAAATGCCTTTTTAGATTCAGGAAACAGGCCTGAATGGATGGTTCTAGAGGTTATTCCTGTGCTCCCACCGGATCTACGCCCCTTAGTGCCCCTTGATGGTGGAAGGTTCGCTACCTCTGATTTAAATGAACTCTACCGCAGGGTCATTAACCGCAATAATCGCCTCAAGAGATTGATTGAGCTTGATGCCCCAGAGATCATTATCAGAAATGAGAAGAGGATGCTTCAAGAGGCCGTTGATGTATTATTTGAAAATGGCCGTAGGGGGCGCACAGTTACAGGCACCAATGGGAGGCCGCTTAGGTCCTTAAGTGATATGCTTAAGGGCAAACAGGGTAGATTTCGTCAAAATCTCTTAGGTAAAAGGGTAGATTACTCTGGACGTTCAGTGATTGTGGTGGGGCCAGAACTGAGGCTTCATCAGTGCGGTTTACCTCAAAAAATGGCATTAGAGCTATTTAAGCCATTTATATACCATGAACTTGAGAAGAGGGGCTATGCCACTACTATTAAAAGTGCAAAGAAGATGGTAGAGAGGGAGACACCTGAGGTATGGGATGCCTTAGAGGAGATAGTAAAGGAACACCCAGTCCTACTAAATCGGGCCCCTACACTACACCGTCTAAGTATTCAGGCATTTGAACCTGTACTTATAGATGGGAAGGCCATCCAACTCCATCCCTTGGTCTGTCCTCCATTTAATGCAGACTTTGATGGTGATCAAATGGCAGTTCATGTACCGCTCTCTCTAGAGGCCCAGGCAGAGGCACGGGTCTTAATGATGTCTACAAACAACATCCTCTCCCCTGCCCATGGGGAACCTATTATCTTGCCTACTCAGGACATTGTCCTTGGCCTTTATTATATGACAAAGGAGAATCCATATGCAAAGGGGGCTGGGATGGTGTTTTCAGAGCCTGCTGAGGTAAGGATGGCCTATGATAGGGGTGTGATAGACCTACACAGCCCAATTAGGGTAAGGATGGATGGTAAATTGGTAGAAACCACTGTAGGGCGCGTATTACTTAAAGAGATTATACCTGAGGAGGTCCCCTTTAAGTTTATCAATAAGCTGATCAGAAAAAAGGATATAGCCATCTTGGTGAATGAGTGCTATCGCAGGGCAGGCATAAAGAAGACGGTAATTATGTGCGATAAGCTAAAAGACTTAGGCTTTTCCCAGGCAACAAAGGCAGGTCTTTCCATCTCCATCTCTGATCTCAAGATACCAGAGAAAAAGGGATATATATTGGATGAGGCAAAAAGACAGGTAGAAGATGTTCAGGAGCAGTATCGTAAGGGGCTTATAACCGATGGGGAACGTTATAACAAGATTGTTGATATCTGGTCAAAGGTTACAGAGGAAATAGCCTTAGAGATGATGAGGGAGCTCTCTGTGCAGGAGGTAGAGACAAAAGAAGGAAAGAAGGAACATATCTCTAGCTTTAATCCTGTATTTATGATGGTTGATTCAGGGGCAAGGGGAAGCAAGGATCAAATTCGCCAATTGGCAGGGATGCGGGGACTTATGGCAAAGCCCTCAGGTGAGATTATTGAAACACCTATCATTGCAAATTTCAGAGAAGGCCTTACTGTTTTACAATACTTCATCTCTACCCATGGTGCACGTAAGGGCCTGGCAGATACTGCACTAAAGACGGCAAATGCAGGATACCTGACAAGGCGCCTTATAGATGTGGCCCATGAATGTGTAGTAAGGGAGGAAGACTGTGGAACCATTGATGGTATTGAGATTGAGCCCTTGATTGAGGCAGGGGAGGTCATTCAGACACTGGGTCAGCGTGTATTGGGTAGGGTTGCCTTAGAAGACATTAAGGACCCTTATACCGGAGAGGTCATTGTTAAGGCAAATGAAGAAATAGATGAAGAAAAGGCAGAGAGGATAGAAGCGGCTGGGATAGAGAAGGTAAAGATCCGTTCAGTGCTTACCTGTCAGACAAAATGGGGTGTATGTGCCAAGTGTTATGGAAGAGACCTGGCCAGGGGGCGGTTAGTAAATATTGGGGAGGCAGTGGGTATCATTGCTGCCCAATCTATTGGGGAGCCTGGTACACAGCTTACCATGCGCACCTTCCACATTGGAGGCACTGCCCGTAAAGTGGCAGAACAGACCACACTTGAGGCAAGGTATGAGGGCAAAATAAAGTTTATAAATCTAAATGTAGTGGAGACAAAGGAAGGTGACCTCGTAGTAATGAATAGAAATGGTGAGGTGGCCATTTTAGATAATGGGCGAGAGAGGCAAAAGCACCGCATTATCTATGGTGCCCACCTAAAGGTAAGGGATGGGGATTCTGTAAAACCAGGCCAGCTGTTGGCCGAATGGGACCCTTATGCACTGCCCATTATAACAGAGGTATCCGGTGTGGTGAAGTTTGAGGACATTATTGAAGGTTCAACTATCCAAGAACAAGTTGATTCAATAAGTGGTAAAGTGAGCAAGGTGGTTATGGAATTTAAAGGGACCCCTTATCAACCGCGCATTTCTGTAGTAAATGATAGCAAATCTGCTACATATTACCTACCTGTGGGTGCACTGATCTTAGTGAATGAAGGTGATAGGGTCTCTGCTGGTGACCTTTTGGCAAAGATTTTAAGAGAGACTATAAAGACAAAGGACATCACTGGTGGGTTGCCTAGGGTAGCAGACCTATTTGAGGTGAGGAGGCCAAAGGATTGTGCTGTAATTACAGAGATTGATGGTTGGGTCTCCTTTGGAAAGGATGAACGTGGTAAGAGAAAGATAATCATTACACCAGAGATAGGTGAGCCAAGAGAGTATTTGATTCCCCCAGGAAAACATATTATAGTCCATGAAGGGGACTATCTGAAGGCAGGGGAAGCGCTTACAGAAGGGCCTATTGATCCTCAGGACCTTTTGAAGGTAAGGGGAATAAAGGAATTGGCCAAATATCTCCTTAATGAGATTCAGGAGGTATATCGCCTTCAGGGTGTGAAGATACACGATAAGCATATTGAGGTAATTATCAGACAGATGATGAAGAAGGTACAGATTATAGACCCTGGGGATACACACTTTATTATGGGAGAATTGGTGGAAAAACACATTTTCGAAGAGGAAAATGAGGCCGTTTTGAGGAATGGCGGAAGGCCAGCACAGGCAGAACCTATGATTGTGGGGATTACAAAGGCCTCACTGGGCACTGAAAGCTTTATTTCTGCTGCCTCTTTCCAAGAGACGACACGTGTGCTTACGGATGCAGCCGTAAGTGGAAAGATAGATTATCTAAGGGGTTTAAAAGAAAATGTGATTATTGGCAGGCTTATTCCTGCTGGTACAGGTCTTGAGGCATATCGTTCTATAGAGATTGAGGCTGAAGAAAAACCCGTTGTGAAAGAAGTAGAGGAAGCGGCTGAGTTGGCTACTTGACAAGACTTGATTGAATTAGTATAGATTGGCGTTTAATTTTTAAGGAGATAAAAATGCCAACGATTAATCAGTTGGTGCGAATCGGTAGGAAGAAAATAAAAGAGCGCAGCTCTACACGGGCCCTTATGGGTTGTCCTCAAAGGCGTGGTGTGTGTCTGCGTGTCTATACAACAACACCAAAAAAACCAAATTCTGCCTTAAGGAAGGTCTGTAGGGTGCGGCTTTCCAATGGAATGGAGGTAACTGTCTATATCCCTGGAATTGGTCATAACTTGCAGGAGCACTCTGTGGTTTTGGTAAGAGGTGGACGTGTTAAGGATTTACCAGGGATCCGTTATCAAGTAATTAGAGGGGCCTTGGATGCTGCAGGTGTACAAGACAGAAAAAAAAGTCGTTCAAGATACGGTGCAAAGAGGTCAAAGTAAGGAGTAATATATGGGAAGAAAGGGACCTGCACCAAAAAGAGAGATATTGCCTGACCCAAAATATGGGAGCGTACTTGTAGCAAAATTTATTAACTGTTTGATGTATGACGGAAAAAAGAGTGTGGCTGAGTCTATCTTTTATGATGCGCTAGATATAATAGGTAAAAGGACAGGCAAAAACCCTTTAGAGGTGTTTGAAAAGGCCATTGAAAATGTAAAACCTGTCCTAGAGGTGAAATCCCGTAGGGTAGGAGGGGCTACTTACCAGGTACCTGTTGATGTAAGGCCAGAGCGAAGGATTAGCCTAGCCATAAAGTGGGTTATAGGTTGTGCTAGGGAGAGGGCAGAAAAAGGGATGGTACTTAAATTGGCAAATGAAATCATGGATGCCTACAATAACAGGGGGGCATCTATTAAGAAAAAAGAGGATATGCACCGTATGGCTGAGGCAAATAGGGCATTTGCCCATTATAGGTGGTAAATGTGGGAAGGATTATACCTATTGAAAAGGTGAGAAATATAGGCTTTATGGCCCATATTGATGCAGGTAAAACGACTACGACCGAAAGGATTTTATATTATACTGGTATGTCTTATCGCATGGGCGAAGTAGACGATGGTACAGCTACAATGGACTTTATGGAGCAAGAGAGGGAACGTGGAATTACCATTACCTCAGCCGCTACTACATGCTTTTGGAGGGGGTATCGAATCAATATCATTGATACACCAGGCCATGTAGACTTCACTATAGAGGTGGAAAGGGCATTGCGTGTTCTGGACGGAGCAATTGCCATCTTTTGTGCTGTAGGGGGTGTAGAGCCTCAGTCAGAGACCGTTTGGAGGCAGGCAGATAAATATAAGATACCAAGGCTGGCATTTATTAATAAGATGGATCGAGTAGGGGCAGACTTTGAAGGGTGTATAGAGATGATGATAGATCGCCTTAAGGCAAACCCTGTTATCATCCAAATGCCATTGGGGACTGAAGATAGTTTTCATGGTATAATTGATTTAATAAAGATGAAGGCCATTGTGTATGATGAAGATACCTTTGGTGCAAGGTATTCATATATACCTATCCCTGAGGAATTTTTAAAAAAATCACAGGCATATAGGCAAAGGATGATAGAAAAATTGGCAGATTTTGATGAAGAGATTATGGAGGCATATATTGGGGAGAAAGAGATCAACGAGCAGCAGATTTGCCTTGCCTTAAGGAGGGCTACTCTAAGTTTTAGCTTAGTACCTGTATTGTGTGGGGCGGCCTTTAAGAATAAAGGCATTCAACAACTGCTGGATGCAGTTGTAGACTATTTGCCCTCCCCTATAGATATACCTCCAGTAAAGGGCAAAAACCCTAATGGGGAGGAGGAGGTAAGGCCTGCCTCAGATGATGCACCACTTGCTGCCCTGGTATTTAAGATAATGACAGACCCATATGTAGGGCATCTTAGCTTTTTACGTATCTATTCAGGCTCCTTGACTACAGGCACTAGTGTGCTTAATGCAGGTAAAGGGATAAAAGAAAAGATAGGAAAGCTCTTTAAAATGCATGCCAACAAGAGAGAAGAAATAAGTGAGGTCTATGCAGGGGATATTGTAGCTGCAGTAGGATTGAGGAGGGCTACTACAGGAGATACCCTTTGCGATGAAAGGGCACCTATCATCCTAGAGACTATGGAGGTTCCAGAGCCAGTAATTTCTGTTGCCATTGAGCCTAAGACCCAAGAAGATCAAGAGAAGTTGGGAAATGCCCTACGCAAGATTGCATTAGAGGACCCCTCCTTTAAGGTAGCCTATAATGAGGAGACTTCTCAGACCATTATTTCAGGGATGGGTGAGCTACACCTAGAGGTCATTGTAGACCGCCTTTTTAGGGAGTTTAAGGTAAAGGCAAACATAGGCAGACCAGAAGTAGCCTATCGTGAGACCATTACACTTAAGGTAAAAAGCGAGGGGCGTTTCATCAAACAAACGGGGGGGCGTGGACAATATGGCCATGTATGGTTGGAGCTTTCCCCCCTATCTCGGGGGATGGGTTTTAATTTTATAGATGCTACATCTGGGGGTGTAATTCCAAAAGAATATATAGGGGCTATTGAAAAGGGCATTAGGGATGCGATGGAAAAGGGAGTAGTAGCGGGTTATCCGGTAATAGATGTGGAGGTAAAGTTGATAGATGGTTCATATCACGAGGTAGATTCCTCTGATGTGGCCTTTTCCATAGCCGCCTCTATGGCCTTTAAAGAGGGAATGAAAAAGGCAAAGCCTATAATATTGGAACCAATTATGTGTTTAGAGGCAATTGTGCCAGATGCCTATTTGGGAGAGGTGATGGGGGATATTACAGCAAGGCGTGGAAAGATTATAGGGATTGAACCTAGAAAAAATGTTCAGATCATAAAGGCCTACGTGCCACTTTCAGAGATGTTTGGCTATGCTACAAAATTGAGGTCTACTACCCAGGGGAGGGCTACTTACAGTATGCACTTTTCTCACTATGAGCCTCTACCTACAAAGTTGGCAGAGACTTTGACAGCGAGGAAGACAATACATTAAAAAATTAAATAAAAAAGGAGGTCTTAGATGGCAAAGGAAAAATTTGAGCGAAAAAAACCCCATGTGAATGTGGGCACAATAGGTCATATAGACCATGGAAAGACTACCCTTACTGCTGCTATGACAAGGATCTTAGAGAAAGAAAGGTTGGCAAAATATGTCCCATTTGAGGAAATAGATAAGGCACCTGAAGAGAAGGAGAGGGGTATTACTATTGCAATTGCCCATGTAGAATATGAAACACCAAAGAGGCATTATGCCCATATAGATTGCCCTGGTCATGCAGATTATATAAAAAATACCATAACCGGTGCTGCACAGATGGATGGTGCAATTTTGGTAGTGGCAGCAGATGATGGCCCCATGCCCCAAACACGTGAGCATATACTCTTGGCAAGGCAGGTTGGGGTTCCATCTGTAGTAGTATTTCTAAACAAGATAGATCTAGTGAAGGATGAAGAGCTTATAGAATTGGTGGAATTGGAGGTAAGGGAGTTACTCTCAAAATATGGATTTTCTGGAGATGATGTACCTGTGATTAAGGGGAGCGCACTAAAGGCATTAGAATGTGGCTGTGGGAAGAGGGATTGTCCATGGTGTGGGCCAGTATGGGAGTTGATAGATGCAATAGATAACTATATACCCGAGCCTGTTCGTGCTATAGACAAGCCATACCTTATGCCTATAGAAGATATATTCAGTATAAGTGGAAGGGGGACTGTTGTAACTGGTAGGGTAGAAAGGGGTATAATTAGACCAGGCAATGAGGTTGAGATAGTAGGACTGGGGCCTACAAGAAAGACAGTGGCAACCTCTGTAGAGATGTTTAGAAAGGTACTGGATGAGGGAAGGGCAGGAGACAATATTGGTGTACTCTTGAGAGGAATAGGGAAGGATGAGGTAGAAAGGGGGATGGTACTGGCTGCCCCTGGGACAATCAAACCTCATTCCCACTTTCTGTCTGAGGTATATGTGCTTACCAAAGAGGAAGGTGGTCGTCATACCCCATTTTTTTCAGGTTATAGACCACAGTTTTATTTTAGGACAACGGATGTAACTGGTGTAGTAAAGTTGCCAGAGGGTGTGGAGATGGTGATGCCTGGTGACAATGTCAGTATAGAGGTAAGTTTAATAGAGCCTATTGCCCTAGAAGAGGGGCTTAGGTTTGCTATTAGAGAGGGAGGAAGGACCGTAGGGGCTGGTGTAGTCACTAAAATATTAGAATAATTTGGGATGGAAGACCATAGGATAAGGATAAAACTGAAGGCATTTGATCATCGCCTGCTGGATCAGGCTGTGGTTCAGATTGCAGACACAGCCAAGCGTACAGGGGCGAAGGTTGTAGGCCCTATTCCCTTGCCTACAAGGATAAGTCGGTGGACAGTGCTTAGGTCACCACATGTAGATAAGAAGTCTAGGGAACAATTTGAGATTAGGACCCACAAAAGGCTGATAGATATTATAGAGCCAACGCAACAGACTATAGATGCGCTTATGAATTTGGAATTGGCGGCAGGGATAGACGTAGAGATCAAACTCTAGAGTAAATATGGCAAATTTTATTTTGGCTAGAAAGTTGGGGATGACTGCAATTTTTGCAGAGGACAGTAATATAGTCCCGGTGACTGTGCTGGAGGCAGGTCCATGTACAGTTGTCTATAAAAAGACATTAGAAAGAGATGGTTATAAGGCAGTACAGCTAGGTTTTTTGCCCAAGAAACCATCCCGAATAAATAAGCCCTTATTAGGGCACTTCAAAAAGGCAAATATTACAGGGGGTTTTTATTACCTTAGAGAATTTAGGGTTGAGGATCTAGAGGCATTTGAGATTGGCCAAGTAATCACTGTAGATGGGTTTAAGGTAGGGGATAAGGTAACTGTGACTGGAACAAGTAAGGGGAGGGGATTTGCAGGTACAGTCAAAAGGTGGGGCTTTAAAACAGGGCCCCAGACACATGGGAGCAGATCCCACCGTATACCCGGTTCCATAGGGACAAGCACCTTCCCTGGCCGGGTGATAAAGGGAAAGAAGATGGCTGGTCATATGGGTAATAGAAGGGTAACTATTAAAAATCTGACTGTGGTAGAGGTAAGACCAGAACAAAACCTGCTGTTGCTGAAGGGGGCTGTTCCTGGTAGTAGAAATAGCTTGGTAATGATAAGGAAGCAGTGATGCCAAAGGTACCTTTGCTAAACCAAAGTGGGGAAAAAATAGGCGAGATTGAATTAAGTGATTCTATATTTGATGTAAAGATTAGGCCATATATTATCTATGAGGTAGTAAAGTGGCAATTGGCCAAAAGACGTGCAGGCACTGCCTCTACCAAAACACGGGGTGAGGTAAGGGGAGGAGGGCGTAAGCCCTGGCGTCAAAAGGGGACTGGACGTGCTAGGGTTGGCAGTATCCGTTCACCCCTTTGGAGGGGGGGAGGGGTAATATTTGGTCCAAGGCCTAGAGACTATGCATACAGTTTGCCAAAGAAGGTAAGGAGACAGGCAATAAAGATGGCCCTTACATCAAGGCTTAAAGAAGGTCGGTTAATAGTAGTAGATGATATCTCACTAGATGCCATTAAGACAAAAAAATTTTTAGAGGTTATGAATAACCTAAGATTGGAAAAGGCACTTATAGTTACCAATGGTCACAGGGAAAGACTTGAACTCTCTGCAAGAAATGTCCCTAATTTTCAGGTAATGCCTGTAGATGGATTAAATGTATATGACATTTTGAGATACCAATATTTGGTCTTATTAAGAGAGTCCATTTTGAAGATTGAAGAGAGATTAGCGGCATGAAGGATTTATATCAGATTATTAAAAGGCCTATCATTACCGAGAAGAGCAATAGGCAAAAGGAGCTTTCAAATCAAATTACATTTGAGGTTGATAGAAAGGCAAATAAGATTGAAATAAAACAGGCAATAGAGAGGCTTTTTAATGTGAAGGTCATAAAGGTGAATACATTTAGGGTAAAGGGAAAGGAGAAAATGGTAGGGGGGAGACGGGGAAGGACAAGGCATTGGAAAAAGGCCATAGTGACATTGAGAACAGGGGATCATATAGAATTCTTTGAGGGTGTTTAGATGATTAGAAGGTGCAAACCTACCTCACCTGGAAGGAGATTTCAGTCATACTTGATATCTGAGGAGATTACTAAAAAAACCCCTGAAAAAAGTCTCCTTGTACCCCTTAAGAAAAAAGGAGGCCGCAATGTCTATGGGAGAATAACCTGTAGGCATAAGGGAGGGGGCCATAAAAGGCTCTATCGTATTATTGATTTTAAGCGAGACAAAGACAATGTCCCAGCAAAGGTAGCAGCCATTGAGTATGACCCCAACCGCCCTGCCAGGATTGCCCTACTGCATTATGCCGATGGGGAGAAGAGGTATATAATAGCCCCTTTAGGGCTTAATGTAGGTGATACCGTTGTCTCCAGTGAGACTGCGGATATTAGGCCAGGTAATTGCCTGCCACTGAGGGTAATACCAATAGGTACCATTGTCCACAACGTAGAGATTCGCCCTGGCAAGGGTGGGCAGATAGCAAGAAGTGCTGGGAGTTATGCCCAGATACTGGCAAAAGAGGGGTCTTATGCACACCTAAGACTTCCCTCTGGAGAGGTAAGGCTGATAAGGCTAGAGTGTAAGGCAACCATAGGACAGGTAGGAAATTTAGACCATATGCATGTTCACATAGGAAAGGCTGGAAGGGCTAGGCACCTGGGGATTCGGCCTAGTGTGAGGGGTGTTGCTATGAATCCCATTGACCACCCAATGGGAGGCGGTGAGGGAAGGTCATCTGGGGGAAGGCATCCTTGTACACCTTGGGGGAAGCCTACCAAAGGATATAAAACAAGGAAGAAAAAACTAAGCGATAAATATATTATTAAAAGGAGAAAATAGGAGATGGGGCGCTCTGTTAAAAAGGGGCCATTTGTAGATGAAAAATTGTTAAAAAAAGTAAATAAAATCAAAGAATCTGGTGAGAAGAAGGTTATTAAGACCTGGTCAAGGCGTTCTACCATCATCCCTGACTTTGTAGGCCTGACATTTGCAGTCCATAATGGCCGTAAATTTATTCCTGTTTATGTAACAGAAAATATGGTCGGGCATAAGTTAGGTGAGTTTGCACCAACTAGGGTATTTTATGGACATGCTGGAGATAAAAAGGGAAGGGTAAAAGGGAAGAAGAAGTGATGGAAGTAAAGGCAGTAGCCAAATATGTGCGTATATCTCCTAGAAAGGTAAGGTTGGTGATTGACTTGGTGAGGGGAAAGAGGGTGGATGAATCGTTAAATATCTTACAATTTACCCCTAAAAGGGCAGCCCATATAGTTAGAAAACTGATAAAATCGGCAATAGCCAATGCAGAACAAAAACCTGATGTAGATATAGATAATCTCTATATCAAATACATTTATGCCGATGAAGGCCCTACACTTAAACGCTATAGGGCCAGGGCCTTGGGGCGTGCGGTTAGGATTAGGAGAAGGACCAGTCACATTACAGTAGTTTTGGATGAGATACTGGAATAAACTAAAAAGGAGGTAATATTGGGGCAAAAGGTACACCCAATTGGGTTTAGATTGGGGATTACAAAGACATGGGTCTCACGTTGGTATGCAGAAAAGGAATATCCCAAGTTTATAGTAGAAGACTACAACATTAGGTCATTTATTAAAAATAAACTCTATCATGCAGGCATCTCTAAGATAGAGATTGAACGGGCAGTCAATAGGGTACACATAAAGATCCATACTGCAAGGCCAGGGGTAGTGATTGGCAAGAAGGGAACAGAGATAGAAAAGATTAAGTCAGACCTGGAAAGGAAGCTAAAGAGGGAGACAATGATTGATGTTTTAGAGGTGAGACACCCAGAGATAGATGCACAATTGGTAGCAGAAAATATCGCCTTACAACTGGAGAGGCGTGTGGCCTTTAGGAGGGCTATGAAGAGGGCAGTAACAACTGCATTGAGGTTTGGGGCCAAGGGTATTAAGGTAGAGTGCTCAGGCCGTTTAGGTGGGGCAGAGATGGCCCGGACAGAGTGGTATCGTGAGGGCCGTGTGCCACTTCATACATTAAGGGCAGATATTGACTATGGCCTTGCAGAGGCAAAGACCATTTATGGAATAATTGGTGTCAAGGTGTGGATCTTTAAGGGAGAGATCCTAGAAGAAGAGGGTGAGTGATGTTAGCGCCAAAGAAGGTCAAGTATAGAAAGAGGCAAACAGGCAGGATGAAGGGGATGGCCTGTAGGGGCTCTACCCTTGTCTTTGGAGATTATGGTATTAAGGCCTTAAGCTGTGGGTATTTGACTGCCCATCAAATAGAGGCAGCCAGGGTGGCCATTACCCGTCATCTAAAGAGGGGAGGAAAGGTTTGGATTAGGGTCTTTCCTGATAAGCCAATTACAAAAAAACCTGCTGAATCTAGGATGGGAAAGGGCAAAGGCTCAGTGGAGGGCTGGGTTGCCGTAATTAAGCCTGGAAGGATACTTTATGAGATAAAAGGTGTATCCGAGGAGCTGGCCTTAGAGGCGCTAAGGCTGGCCTCCTATAAATTACCAATGTCAACCAAGATTGTGAGGAGGAGCTCTATAGAGCTCTAAATTTATATGCGGGCGAGTGAATTGCACAAACTTAGCGATAGGGAGCTTGAGGTAAAGCTCTCTGAGTTGGAGCAAGAGTTATTTAATCTGAGGTTTCAACATGCTACTGGGCAGTTAGAAAATGTAAAACGCCTTTCTGTGGTAAAAAAGGACATTGCAAGGATTAAAACCATATTGAGGCAGCGGAGGTAGATGTGCCTAGAAGGATATTTGATGGGGTTGTTGTGAGCAACAAGATGGATAAAACAGTAGTGGTGATGGTAGAGAGGTTGGTTAAACACCCTCGTGTGGGTAAGTATATAAGGCGGCGGACAAAATTTATGGCCCATGATGAAAAAAATGACTGCCATATAGGGGATTTGGTCCGTATTATAGAGAGTAGGCCACTTAGTAAACACAAACGCTGGAGGGTACTAAAGATACTAAAAGGGGCAAAATGATTCAGGTACAAACTGAGTGTAAAGTAACAGATAATACAGGGGCAAAAAAGGCACTGTGTATTGGTATATCTGGTAGTGGCCATAAACGCTGTGCAAGGATTGGGGATGTTATAGTGGTCTCTATAAAAGATGCATTACCAAATTCTAAGGTGGAGAAGGGGTCTATTGCTAGGGCAGTAGTGGTGCGGACAAAGAAGGAGTTGCCACGCCCAGATGGAAGCTTTATTCGATTTGATGATAATGCAGTTGTTTTAATAGACCCAAATGGTGAACCTATAGGCACTCGTATTTTTGGCCCTGTAGCTAGGGAGCTAAGATTAAAAAAATTTATGAAGATTATATCCTTGGCACCTGAGGTAGTATAAAATGAAATTCCATGTGAGAAGAGATGATAGGGTAATGGTCATAGCAGGAAAAGATAGGGGTAAGATTGGTAAAATCCTTAAGGTATTTCCAAAAAAACAGCTTGTAATTGTAGAAAAGGTGAATGTAGTCAAACGACATGCCCGTCCTAGCCCTACTACAGGTAAAGGTGGTATTATTGAAAAAGAGGCCCCTATTCATATATCAAATGTGATGATAATGTGTGATAAGTGTATGAAACCTGTAAGGGTTGGTCATAAATTTTTAGAGGATGGGCGCAAGGTAAGGTATTGCAAAAAGTGTGGTGAAATTATTGATAAGGTTTAGTAAGGATGAAGGCAAGACTTCAGGAATATTATGAAAAAGAGGTAGTTCCTCAACTTATGAAGGAAATGGGTTATAAAAATCCTATGCAAGTGCCAAGATTGGTAAAGATAGTAATCAATATGGGCATCGGTGAGGCTACTCAGAACATAAAGGTCTTAGATGCAGCTGTGGAAGAGCTGGCAATAATAGCAGGTCAGCGTCCAATAATAAGAAGGGCAAAGAGGTCCATTGCCGCCTTTAAGTTAAAGGCAGGCATGCCTATAGGTTGTAAGGTAACCCTGCGCAGGGAAAGGATGTATGACTTTTTGGATAAGCTTATTCACTTTGCCTTACCAAGGGTTAGAGATTTTAAGGGACTCTCGGCCAAGTCCTTTGATGGTCGAGGTAACTATAGCATAGGTATACGTGAACATATTATCTTTCCTGAGATAAATTATGATAAGATTGATAAAATAAAGGGGATGAATATTACATTTGTTACAACAGCAAAGACGGACAAGGAGGGAAGGGCGCTTTTAAAAAAATTGGGTCTACCCTTAAGGGAGTTGTAGTCATTGCAAAATTTTACAAAATTTTGTAATTAATTTGGGATTTCTTATGGCAAGGAAGGCATTAAGAGTAAAGGCTGAGCGGGCTCCAAAGTTTAGGGTAAGGAAATATAATCGCTGCCCTTTGTGTGGGAGGGCAAGGGGATTCTTACGTAAATTTGGGATATGTCGTATTTGCTTTCGAACCTTGGCCCTAAAAGGGGAGATTCCTGGCATAATTAAAGCAAGTTGGTGAGATATGTCAAGCATAAATGACCCTATTGCAGATATGTTGACTAGGATAAGGAATGCTGCTATGGCAAAAAAGGATACAGTTGAAATACCTGCATCTAAGATAAAATTAAGCATTGCCAAGATTTTAAAGGAAGAGGGTTATATTCAACAGTACAATTTTATAAAGGATGGAAAACAAGGGGTTATTAAGATTATATTTAAGTATGACGAGAACAAAAAATGTGCCATTTCTCACCTAGAGCGGGTAAGTAAACCAGGACGGCGTGTGTATGTAAAGAAGAGGCAAATTCCTTATGTACTTAATGGATTAGGGATTGCCATCCTCTCTACACCAAAAGGGGTACTAACAGATAAGCAGGCAAGGAAATTGGGAGTGGGTGGGGAGTGGCTCTGTTCTATTTGGTAAGGGGGTATATCTGTGTCAAGGATAGGAAAGGCGCCTATAATCGTCCCTGATAAGGTTCAGGTAGAGATAAGTGATAGGAGGATTAAGGTAAAGGGGCCAAAAGGTGCATTAGAAAGGGAGATACCCCTTAATATCAAGGTTGAAAAAGAGGGGAATATAATAAAGGTTTTAAGATCCAATGATTCAAAAAAGGTGAAGGCCCTTCATGGGCTGACCAGGGCACTCATTGCCAATATGGTTAGTGGGGTCTGTGATGGTTTTAAAAAGATACTTGTGATCGAAGGATTGGGGTATAAAGCAGAGACAAAAGGCAATAAATTGGTATTGCACCTAGGTTATTCACATCCTATAGAATATGAGGCAAAAGAGGGGGTCAAATTTTATGTAGAGGGAAATAAGGTAATTGTAGAGGGGATTGATAAGGAGTTAGTGGGTCAATCTGCTGCTATTATAAGGCAGTTTCATCCCCCAGAACCCTATAAAGGTAAAGGCATTCGCTATATTGATGAAAGGATATGGAGGAAGGTCGGTAAGGGTAAGAAATGATTGGGGCAAAAGAGAAGAGGCTTGCCAGACTTAGACGCAAAAGGCGCATCCGTAAAAAGATATTTGGTACAGAAGAAAGGCCAAGGCTTTGTGTTTTTAAAAGCAACAGACACATCTATGCCCAAATGATTAATGATGTAGAGGGAACTACCTTAGCTGCTGCATGTTCCCTAGAGCCTGAGGTGCGAAAGAATACCGTGGGTCAAAGACGTATGGAGATATCCAAAATAGTAGGAAGGTTGATAGCCAAGAGGGCACTAGAGAAGGGGATTAAAAAGGTTGTATTTGACAGAAATGGGTTTCTTTATCATGGGTGTATAAAGGCCCTAGCAGATGCCGCAAGAGAGGAGGGATTACAATTTTAAGATATGGTTGAAGAGGAAAAGAAACAATTAATAGATAAGGTAGTGGATATCCGTCGGGTGGCCAAGGTAGTAAAAGGGGGGAGGAGATTCAAATTTAGTGCCTTGGTTGTGGTGGGTGATGGCCAAGGCATGGTAGGTTATGCCTTAGGGAAGGCACATGAGGTGCCAGATGCCATCCATAAGGCCGTTGAGCGTGCAAAAAAGAATATGATTAAGGTCCCACTTATGGGGTCTACTATATGCCATGAGGTTATTGGTCATTTTGGTGCAGCCAAGGTCTTGTTAAAACCCGCATCAAGGGGTACGGGCATCAAGGCGGGTGGGGCAGTAAGGGCCATTATGGAGGCAGTGGGTGTTCAGGATGTCTTGACAAAGTGTTTGGGTTCAAAAAACCCCCACAATGTGGTAAAGGCAGTGATGAATGGACTTTCCAAAATGAAGGGGAAGGGAAATTGAAGAGGATCAAAATAAAATTAGTTAGAAGCAAGATTGGTTGTTCTAAAAAGCAGGCCCTGACCCTAAAGAGTTTAAAGTTAAATAAACTAAATAAGGTAGTAGAACTGCCTAAAAACCCTCAAATAATGGGTATGATAAGGAAGGTCTCTCATCTGGTAAAGATATTGGAGGAAGAATGATCTCTTTAAGTAATTTAAGGCCCCCTCATGGGGCAATTAAGAGAAAAAAACGTTTGGGTCGTGGTGATTCTTCAGGCCATGGGAGTACATCTGGCCGTGGTCAAAAGGGACAAAAGGCCAGGGCCGGTGGGAATGTATCACCTTATTTTGAAGGTGGTCAGATGCCCCTCTATCGAAGGCTACCAAAGAGGGGGTTTAAAAATATATTTAAAATAGAATATAGTATCATTAACATCAGGGATTTGGCCAAGAGATTTAAGGCATCAGATATAGTAGACCCAGATATTTTAAAGAAAATGGGTTTGATTAAAAAGGGACCTGTAAAGCTATTAGGTGATGGCGAGATTGATTTTCCTTTGATAGTAAAGGTTGATAAATTTAGTAAGAAGGCAAAGGAGAAGATAGAGGCTGCTGGGGGGAGGGTTGAGGTAGTTTAAAATTATGCTAGAGGGTTTCCAAAATATACCAAAGATTCCTGAACTTAAGCGTCGTATAATATTTACATTCCTTATGCTGGCCATCTATCGGCTGGGTATCCATGTGCCAGCCCCGGGTATAGATGTAACAACACTTGCAGCCTTTTTTGCCAAGACAAGAGGAACACTATTTGGTTTGATAGATATGTTCTCAGGTGGGGCCCTAAGGCGCCTTTCTATATTTGCCCTAGGGATTATGCCCTATATTAGTGCAGCTATTATATTTGAATTGTTGAGGGTTGTTATCCCTTACTTAGATAGACTCTCCAAAGAGGGGGAGCTTGGCAGGAGGAAGATAATTCAGTATACACGTTATGCCACTATTGGATTGAGCCTTATTCAAGCTTTTTTTATTAGTATTGGTTTAGAAGGCATGGTATTAGGCGGTATGAGGGTGGTACCAAATCCGGGTTGGGGCTTTCGGTTGCTCACTATGATTACACTTACCTCTGGTACGGCATTTCTTATGTGGTTAGGTGAACAGATTACAGAAAAGGGGATTGGCAATGGTATCTCGCTTATCATCTTTGCGGGGATTGTAGCAAATATGCCTAGTGCAGTAACAAATACCCTTCGGCTAATGAAGACAGGTGAATTGAATGCATTTCTTCTATTGCTTTTAGCGGCCTTAATGGTGGCAGTAGTGGGCATTATTGTATTTGCAGAGAGGGGACAGAGGCGTATCCCTGTTCAGTATGCCAGAAGGGTAGTAGGGAGACACATTTATGGGGGGCAGAGTACACACCTGCCACTGCGTATAAACACCTCAGGCGTGATCCCCCCTATCTTTGCCTCTTCTATCATTATGTTTCCTGCAACGGTGGCCCAATTTGTTAAGATCCCTATATTTGAAAACATTGTCCAGCTGTTTAATCCTGGTTCTATTATCTATTCTGCTGTCTATGTAGCCCTGATTATCTTCTTTTGTTATTTTTATACAGCCATTATATTTAATCCTGTTGATGTAGCAGATAATATGAGAAAATATGGTGGTTATATACCAGGGATCAGACCTGGTCAAAGGACAGCAGATTACATAGACAAGGTTTTAACGAGATTAACATTTATAGGGGCTATATATGTTTCGGCTATTTGTATATTGCCTACTATATTAATAAAGAAGTTTCATGTCCCATTTTATTTTGGTGGAACAGCCCTCTTAATTGTAGTAGGTGTAGCCATTGAGACAATTGCCCAGGTAGAGACACATTTAATTACTAGATATTATGAGGGATTTCTTAAAAAGGCAAAGTTTAAGGGCTATTACTAAAAAAGGAGGTTTATCATGGATCTTATCTTTTTAGGACCCCCAGGGGCTGGCAAAGGGACACAGGCAAAGATGCTTGTTGAGCGTTATGGCATTCCTCAGGTTTCAACAGGGGATATCCTGAGGGCGGCCGTGGCAGAGGGGACAGATTTGGGTAAAAAGGCAAAGGAATACATGGAGGCTGGAAAATTGGTCCCAGATGAGGTAGTAATTGGTATTATTGAGGAGAGATTAAAACAATCAGATTGTGAAAAAGGTTTTATCCTAGATGGTTTTCCCCGGACTGTACCCCAGGCAGAGGCCCTAGATAAGGTATTGGAAAAGATGGGTCGCAAGATAGACCATGTGCTTACCTTAGATGTACCAGAGGAGGAGTTAATTAGGCGATTGACAGGCAGGAGAACTTGCAAAAAGTGTGGGGCAATGTATCATATTATCTTTAATCCACCTAAGGCCGAAGGGGTTTGTGACAAATGCGGAGGTGAGTTATATCAAAGGCCTGATGACAATGAGGAGACAGTTAGATCCAGACTAAGTGTCTATGAGCAGCAGACAAGTCCCTTAATCGATTTTTATGAGAAAAAAGGGCTTGTAAGAAAAATTGATGGAAGGGGAGAGATTAAGGAGATATTTGACCAGATTGTAAAGATATTAGAATGATTTTTTTGAAGTCTCCCTGGGAAATCGAAAAAATGCGACGCAGCAATGCTATTGTCGCTGAGATCTTAGAGGCCCTAAGGGAGGCGATAAAACCAGGTATTACTACACTGGAGTTAAATGAGTTAAGTGAGGAGCTTTGTCTTAAGAAAAAGGTTAGGCCTGCTTTTAAAGGTTATATGGGTTATCCCTTTAGTTTGTGTGTTTCTATAAATGAAGTTGTAGTTCATGGCCTCCCTTCACAGAGGAGGCTAAAGGAAGGAGATATAGTGAGTTTAGACTTTGGTGTAATCTGTGATGGCTACTATGGAGATGCTGCCATTACTGTGCCTGTAGGTAGGGTTTCAAAGATGGCTAAAAAACTTATTTCTGTGACAGAAGAGGCCCTTTATAAGGCCATTGAACAGGCAAGACCAAAAAGACACCTATCAGATATCTCCTTTGCCATTCAAAGGCATGCAGAGGCCCATGGATTTTCAGTAATAAGGCAATTTGTTGGACATGGGATTGGGCGGAGCCTTCACGAAGACCCCCAGGTACCCAATTTTGGACCACCAGGGCGGGGTGTGAGATTAAAACCTGGTATGGTGATAGCTATTGAGCCCATGGTAGCTGAGGGGACATATGAGGTTGAAATACTCGAGGATGGTTGGACTGCAGTAACAAAGGATAGAAAATTGGCAGCACACTTTGAACATACAGTAGCCATTACAGAAGATGGACCTCAAATTTTGTCAAGGGTTTAGCTATGCCTAAAGAGGATATGATAGAGGTAGAAGGGAAGGTAATAGAGGCCTTGCCTAATGCTATGTTTAGGGTAGAATTAGATAATGGTCATAGGGTCTTGGCCCATGTTGCTGGTAAGCTGAGGATTCACTTTATCAGGATCCTGCCAGGGGATAGGGTAAGGGTGGAGCTTTCTCCCTATGACCTAAGTAGGGGGAGGATTACTTATAGAATCAAGTGAGGGATTTTCATGAAGGTACGTGCCTCGATAAAAAGGATCTGCAATAAGTGTAGAATCATTAAACGTAAGGGTACCCTTAGGGTAATTTGTGAAAATCCTAAACACAAGCAAAGACAAAAATAGGGAGGGCATGTGGCTAGGATAGCTGGCGTGGAATTGCCAAGGGAAAAAAGGATAGAAGTGGCATTGACATATATATTTGGCATTGGACGTAGCTCTGCCCAAAAGATTTTGCAAAAGGCAGGGGTGGACTTTGATTTGAAGGTAGATCAACTGACAGACAGTGAACTTACCAAGATTAGACAGATTATTGATAAGGAATATAAGGTAGAAGGGGACTTAAAAAGGGAGATCAGTACTAATATTAAACGCCTTATAGATATAGGTTGTTATAGAGGGATGAGGCATGTAAGGGGGCTGCCTGTCCGTGGACAGAGGACAAGAACCAATGCCCGTACAAGAAAAGGGCCTCGTGGTTCTGTCTTAGGAAGACGTAAGAAGAGGGGCTAATGGCAAGAAAGGGCAAAAGGAAGAAAAAAAAGGAAAAAAAGATCGTAGGAGAGGGGATAGTTCATATTCAGGCTACATTTAATAATACTATTGTTACTGTCTCTGATAAACAAGGTAATACTATTGTCTGGTCAAGCAGTGGGGTGAAGGGCTTTAAAGGCTCCAGAAAGAGTACACCATTTGCAGCGCAAATGGCAGCACAGGATGCGGCAAAAAAGGCCATGGAATATGGAATGAAGCGTGTAGAGATCTATGTAAAAGGCCCAGGCGCTGGCCGTGAAGCGGCCATAAGGGCCATTAGAAATGCTGGCCTCAAGGTGACACTGATAAAGGATGTTACTCCGATTCCGCACAATGGATGTCGTCCCCCAAAGAGAAGGAGGGTTTAGGAGGTAAAAGAATTGGCAAGATACAAAGGGGCACTTTGTCGTTTGTGTCGAAGAGAGGGGATTAAATTATTTCTAAAGGGAGATAGGTGTTATACGGATAAGTGCGCCTTGGAGAGAAGGCCTTATCCCCCAGGTCAACATGGCCAGAGGAGGGTGAAGATTACTGAATATAGCTTACTGCTGAGAGAGAAACAAAAATTAAAGAGGATATATGGGCTATTGGAGACCCAATTTCGGCATTACTTTGATAAGGCAGAAAAAGGGAAGGGTATAACGGGTGAAAAGTTATTAATTTTGTTAGAAAGGAGATTGGATAATGTTGTCTATAGAATGGGTTTTGCCAATTCTCGCAATCAGGCAAGGCAATTGGTGAGGCATGGACATATTATGGTCAATGATAAAAAGGTAGATATTCCTTCTTATTTAGTAAATGTGGGGGATGTGATTAAAGTAAGGGATAAAAGCCGCAATATCTTGTTTATAAAAGAGGCTATGGAGGCAGTGGCTAGAAGGGGGATCCCTACCTGGTTAGAGGTAAGCAAGGAGAAATTTGAAGGTAAAGTAAGGACATTGCCTACGCGGGATCAAATAGATATCCCAGTGAAAGAACAGCCAATTGTTGAATTTTATTCTAAGTAGGGGTTTTTTGTTATGGCCAAAAAAGGATGGATAGAGGTAATTAAACCTGATAAATTGGAGATAGAAGAGGATAGTCATACACCCTTTTATGGAAAATTTATATGCAAACCCCTAGAAAAGGGCTTTGGTATTACCATTGGCAATGCCTTAAGAAGGGTTTTGCTTTCTTCTATCCCAGGGGCAGCCATTGTTTCTGTCAAAATTGATGGAGTTTCCCATGAATTTTCTACTATTCCTGGTGTATTAGAGGATGTTACTGAGATCATCCTCAATCTTAAACAGGTAAGGTTAAAGTTGTATAGTGAATCACCTTGCACGGTCCGCATTGAGAAAGAAGGAGAGGGTGAGGTAAAGGCAGGTGATATTATCACTGGCGGTTTAGTGGAGGTTATGAATCCAAATCATCATATTGCTACCCTGACAAAGGATGGGCGTTTGCGGATGGAGATGGTTGTGAAGATGGGGAAGGGATATGTACCTGCAGAGAGGAATGTAGAAGAGGAACAACCAATTGGTGTAATTCCTACAGATGCAATCTTTTCTCCTGTTAAAAAGGTGAACTTTGTGGTAAGAAATACAAGGGTGGGACAGATCACTGATTATGATAAACTTATTTTAGAGGTTTGGACAGACGGGACGATCACACCTGAGGACGCAATAGCTGAGGGTGCCAAAATATTAAGAGAACAGTTAGACATTTTTATAAGAGGTAAAGAAGATGAAAGAGAAGAAGAGGTAGAGCAAAAGGCAGAGGGGGAGGAAGAGGATCTCTCCCTAAATGAAAATCTTTATAAGAGTGTTGATGAGTTGGAGTTATCTGTAAGGGCATTAAATTGTCTTAAAAATGCAAATATCTTTACAATTGGGGAATTGGTTCAAAAATCGGATAGTGAGATGCTAAAGACAAAAAATTTTGGACGTAAATCTTTAAATGAAATAAAGACAGTTTTGGCTCAAATGGGATTAGGGTTGGGTATGAAGTTAAAAAACTTTCCCAATCCAAAAATGCTTGAAAAATTGAAGAAACAGGGTCATGAGGCATAGAAATTCAGGAAGAAAGCTAAATAGGACCACCAGCCATCGCTTGGCCATGTTAAAAAACATGGTGACCTCCTTATTAAGGCATGAGCGTATAGAGACTACTGAGGCTAAGGCAAAGGAGGTAAGGCGTCTGGCGGAGAAATTGATTACCTTGAGTAAGCGGGGTGATTTGTCTGCACGGCGTCGGGCATTTAGGATAATTCGAGACAAAAAGGTATTAAAAAAGCTATTTAATGAGATTAAAAATCGTTATCAGAATGTAAATGGAGGTTACACAAGGATTATAAAAATAGGAGTTCGTAGAGGAGATGGGGCTCATAAGGCACTAATAGAATTAGTGAGGTGAATTTCTTGACTTGTGAGAATTTAAAAATTATAATCAGTGTCTTGAAAGGGGGAATATTTAATAATGAGTGGGGTAAGGGTAGAGCCAGATGAGCCCTTTGAAATGGCCCTTAAGCGTTTTAAAAGGGAAGTAGAGAGAGAGGGCATTCTTTCTGAGTTAAAAAAACGTCAATTTTATGAAAAGCCAAGTGTGCGTAGGAAGAAAAAGGCCGTGGCGGCACGTAAGAGGCTATTAAAACGGATGAAACGCCTTGGTCTTCTCTAGCTATGGACCCTAGTATCAGGTTTGTGAATTCCAAATTCTAATGACCAGAATCTGGAATTTAGTCATTTTTTATTGATGGCTATCCCTCACGATAAGATAGAAGAAATAAGAAATATAGCCAATATCGTAGAGATTGTAGGAGAATATATACCCTTAAAAAAAATAGGCAAAAATTATGTAGGTCTATGTCCCTTCCATAATGAGACGAGCCCTTCATTTACTGTAAGTGAAGAAAAGCAGATTTTCCATTGTTTTGGCTGTGGCATTGGGGGAAATGTATTTCATTTTCTTATGAGGTATCGGCAGTGCTCCTTTAGGGAGGCAGTAGAGGAGGTAGCAAACCGCTATGGTCTATCCCTGCCCAAAACAAAAATGACACCCAAAGAAGAAGAGGCCTATCATTTAAAAAAGGATATTCTTACAATCAATGAACAGGCAGCGAGATTTTATCATCAATACCTCACTGAAGAAAAAGATGCAGAGAGGGCTAGGGAGTATTTAAGGGCAAGGGGGATTGGGAGAGATACTATCTCTGATTATATGCTGGGGTATGCCCCATCTAGGTGGGATGCCCTAACTCAGTTTCTTCAAAGGAAGGGGGTTTCTACTGCACTAGCCATTCAAGGTGGGCTCCTTATAGAGAGAGAAGACGGGGGGGTCTATGACCGCTTTAGGGATCGTATTATCTTTCCTATATTTGATCCTAGAGACAGGGTGATTGCGTTTGGGGGGAGGGTTTTAGGTGATGGTCTGCCCAAATATATAAACTCTCCAGAGACACCTGTTTATCAAAAGGGTTTTTGCCTTTATGGGGTAAATGTAGCCAAAGTGTGGTCACAAAAAGAGGGGAAGGTAATCTTAGTAGAGGGTTATTTTGATCTACTAAGTCTACATGCCAGGGGTATAAGGTATGCTGTAGCAAGTTTGGGGACAGCGCTGACACCTGCTCAAGTGAGGCTTTTAAAGAGGCTTAGTCCGCACATTATCTTGATTTATGATGGAGATGCCGCTGGAAAAAAGGCAGCCAAAAGGAGCATTCCACTCTTTTTAAAGGAAGATATCTTAGTGGATATAGCCCTTTTGCCAGAAGGCCAAGATCCAGATAGTTTTATATCCCAAGTAGGTAAGGAGGGTTTTTTAAATCTTTTATCACAGGCAAAGCCATTAATTGATTGGTATTTGGCCAGTGGAGAGGAGGAGACTAGAGACAATTTTGAGAGACGTTATCAATTTTTACAAGAGGCCTCAAATGTGATTTTTCAATTCAAAAATCCATTTAAGAAATCCCATTATATAGGTAAATTATGTCAACTATTTCATGTGGACCAGGCCCTGATTCAAGACCTACATAAAAATTCGAGAGATATCTCTTTAGGTAGTGACCTCCTAGCAGCTTTTTTGAACTCTTTGACCCCTGATGAGCGGTTTCAATTGAAAACAATAAGGTACCTCTTTAGTTATCCTCAAATGGTGCATGAGTTTGCAAGGGAAAATGCCTTTAAAGAGATTGTCCATCCCTTATTTAGACAGCTTCTAGACCTTATATGTGAAATCTATGAGAGGAAAAATGAGTTAAGTTTAAGTGAGCTGTTATTAAATACACAGGAGGACATAATAAAGTCCTTAATTACTAAGTGGGCAATAGAGACTTCACCTTTTAAGTTAGAGGATGGGTATGAGATCCTTAGGGCCATAAAACAAAAACGGCTAAAAAGGGAGAGGCAGAAGATTTTAACAAAGATAAAAGATGCCGAAGAGCGTAAGGACTTTTCAGAGGTATTAGAGCTTTTGAAGGAAGAAAAAAGGTTGATTAAACAGACCGAGGCTGTTTAGGAGGTATCCTATGGAAGATACAAAGGATATTAAGGAGATAAGGAAACTTATCTCATTGGGGAAGGAAAGGGGATATCTTACCTATAATGAAATTACTGAGGCCTTACCAGAGGAATTTATGGCCGAGAGGATGGATGATGTGATTATGATCTTTAATGAAATGGATATAGATATTGTGGAGGATGATAAAAAACAAATAAAGGGTGAAGATTTAAATAAGACAAAGATAGTTATAGAAGAAGAGGAAGGGGGTCGCTTTGTTGACCCAGTGAGACTTTACTTAAGGGAAATGGGGGCAGTGCCTTTATTGAGCAGGGAAGAAGAGGTAGAAATTGCCAGGGTAATAGAGGAGGGCGAGGAGAGGATATTAGATGCGTTATTTGATTCCATTATAGGAATAAAGGAGCTTATTAAGATTGGACAAAGATTGAAAAGAGGGGAGGTAAATATAAGGGATGTAGTTAGGGATCTGGACGAAGAGGATCTAGAACAGGAAGAAGAGAGAAAAAGATTGGTAATTAATCTATTGGAGGAAGTGGCCCTAATAGAGAAGGAAAATTTAATCTTACGCCGTATGCTTGCCAAAACTTCAAACAAGGGGAGTAGGAGGAGGCTAAGAAAGAGGTTTTTAAACAACAAATCACATATTTGCTATCTTTTAAAGAAGATAAAGTTAGATAAAAGGCAGATTGATTATATTGTAAGCAAATTAAAGTTGATCTTGGCACAAGTGAGGGGAAAGAGGACTACACTTAAGGTAGAGGGAAAATTGGAATTGCCTGTGGGAAGATTGGACAATATCTTAAAAAAGATAAGGGAAGGTGAAGAGAAGATCCGCTGGGCCAAAAATCAGTTGGTTAAGGCAAATTTGCGTTTAGTGGTAAGCATTGCAAAAAAGTACACCAATCGTGGACTACAATTTTTGGATTTGATTCAAGAAGGCAATATAGGCTTAATGAAGGCTGTAGATAAATTTGATTATCACCGTGGGTATAAGTTTAGCACCTATGCCACTTGGTGGATCAGACAGGCCATTACGAGGGCCATTGCGGACCAGGCCAGAATCATTCGTATACCTGTCCATATGCTTGAGACTATAAATAGATTGGCCAAGGTAGTACGCTATTATATTCAAGAGAATGGAGAGGAACCCACGCCCCAAGAGATTGCTGATAGATTGGGCTTTAGCATAGAAAAGGTGAATAAGATATTAAGGATTGTAAAGGAGCCCATATCGCTTGAGATGCCTATTGGCGAGGAAGACAGCCCATTAGTAGATTTTATTGAAGACAAAAGGATATTACCTCCAGATGAAGTGGCGATCAGGATTGATTTGGCACATCAAGCAAGAAAAATGCTCTCTACATTGGCCCCTCGGGAGGAAAAGGTGTTGCGTATGAGATTTGGCATTGGGGAGAAATCTGATCATACCTTAGAAGAAGTGGGGAGGTATTTTTCGGTAACCCGTGAAAGGATTAGGCAAATAGAGGCCAAGGCATTGAGGAAGTTAAGGCATCCTAGTAGAAGCAGATTGTTAAAAGGGTTTTTGGACTAGTTGACAAAGATGGTATTCATTGTATTATTAAGACACGGGCCCATAGCTCAGTTGGCAGAGCCACCGGCTCATAACCGGAAGGTCCCAGGT
>JAGGTC010000162.1 GCA_021163945.1 Deltaproteobacteria bacterium
GATTTATAGTAAATATATGTTTATCCAGGTCTGGGAGGTATTATAAATATCGTTTTGTGGATTTTATATCTTCCTTATTGCCTTTAAACGCAAAAGGTGATCTGCCAGTACAAGCCTTACCATGGCCTCACACACAGGCACTATCCTTGGAATGGCAGATACATCATGACGACCCTTTGTAGATATATTAGCAGGCCTGCCATAGATGTCTATAGTCCTTTGAGTCTTTTCAATAGAGGGGATAGGCTTAATGGCCGCCCGGATGATAATGTCATCCCCATTTGAGATGCCTGCCAAGATACCACCTGCATTGTTTGTCAAAAATCCATCTGGTGTAATCTCATCATTATTCTCAGAGCCCAATAGCTCTGCTGCCCTAAAACCTGAGCCAATCTCCACCCCCTTTACTGCCCCAATGGACATAATTGCCTTTGCCAGGTCTGCATCTAGCTTATCAAACACAGGCTCACCCAGACCAGGGGGACACCCCCTTGCCAATACCTCTACTACCCCACCAATGGAGTCCCCCATCCTCTTTACCTCTGAGATACGTTCTTCCATAAGTCTGTATACCTTCCTATCACAGCAAAAAAGTGGATTTTTATTGACAAAGTCTAGGTCTCTCTCCTTTGCCCAAATCCCACCCAGGGCAATAGTATATGCCATTACATCAATCCCCTCGGCGCTCAATACCTTTTTTGCAACTGCCCCAGCGGCCACCCTTGCTACTGTTTCCCTGCCAGATGCCCTTCCCCCTCCCCTATAGTCCCTTATCCCATATTTCTTAAAGTATGTAAAATCTCCATGTCCTGGGCGAAAAAGGTCTTTAATGGGCTCATATTTGCTACTGTCTACATCCTTATTGTATATTATCAATGTAATGGGGGTCCCAGTGGTCTTTCCTTCAAATGTCCCAGAGAGTACCTCTACCTTGTCTGGCTCTTTACGTGGGGTAGTAAGCCCCTTTCCAGGTGCCCGCCTGTCCAATTCCCCTTGAATATCTTGTGCAGTCAAGGGCAAATTTGGTGGGCAGCCATCAATAATCACCCCTAGGGCTATACCATGTGACTCCCCAAAAGTAGTAATGCGAAAACACTGTCCAAATGAATTGCCTGGCATACTGCTATCATATACATAATTGTGCAATTGTGCAACATTAGGATGCTTGACAATAATCAGATGACTTGATAGTAGCTAAATATGCCAGCAAATTTACCCCCTGAGTATTTTCAGGCAGAAAAGAGGTATCGCCAGGCCAAGAGCCCCCAAGAGAAGATCATGGCCCTAGAAGAGATGCTAATGATTATGCCAAAACACAAGGGCACTGATAAATTGAGGGCTGCCCTACGGAGAAAGATTGCTAGGTTTAAAGACATCCTCGCCATAAAAAAATATAGAGGTAAAAGGGGGGTAAGCTATTATATAGATAAAGAGGGTGCTGGGCAGGTGGCAATTACAGGCCTTCCAAATGTAGGAAAATCTAGTCTCCTTAGGGCACTTACTAGGGCAAGGCCAGAGGTAGCAGATTATCCATTCACAACACGCATCCCCACACCGGGTATGATGGATTATGAGGATATCAGTATACAACTAATAGATACCCCACCCCTTAGCGAATTTGCACAACCATGGTTTGTTGATATGTTAAAGAGGGCAGATGTATTACTCATTATGCTAGATTTAACAGAGGATGTGCTTAAACAATGGGAAGAGACCCTAAATCTCTTAAAGGCATTTAAGATTACCCTAAAAGGTGCCTCAGAAGATGTGCGCGGCCTTACTATAAAAAAGGCCTTAGTTGCCTTAAATAAAAAGGATATACCTGGGACAGAGGAAAATTTTGCTATCTTTAAGGAATTTTGGGATTTTGATATCCCTTTATTGTCTATCTCTGTAAAAAAGGGTGAAAATTTGGACCTACTGGGTAAACACCTCTATATGGCCCTTGAGGTTATAAGGGTATATTCCAAGGCCCCTGGGAAGAGGCCGGACCTAAAAGAACCCTATATTTTGGAAAAAGGGAGCACTGTCTTGGATCTGGCTGAAAGGGTACACAAGGAGATTGCTGCAAAACTTAAGTTTGCACGTATATGGAATGAAAGGGCAAAGGGCCTTCGTGTAGAAAAGAATTATGTCCTCTTGGATAAAGATATTGTGGAATTGAGGACATAAAAATTGACTATAAGATTGATAAATGAAAATGGATTATATTATTTTGTATTTCCCAATCTTATGTCCTTTCCTCTAAAACATGCAATCTTTTCCCGCTTGGGGGGATATAGTAAAGGGCCGTATTATAGCTTAAATGTTAGTTATAATGTAGGGGATAGGATTGGTTGTGTAGAAAAGAATCTTAAAAAGATAAAGGCATTTTTGGGTGCAGATTCTTTGGTATTTTCAAAACAGGTTCATGGAAGTAAGGTCTTGGTAATCAAGGAGAAATGGCAATTGGGTAGAGATTATATAGGATTTGATTCTTTGGTAACAAATCTACCCAAAGTGGCCTTACTTATTAAATTGGCCGATTGTCAGGGCATCTTTCTCTATGATAGCTGCAATGGGGTTATTGCCAATATCCATTGTGGGTGGCGGGGCAGTGTAGCTAATATCATTGGTGTTACTATCAAGACCATGATAAGGGAATTTGGGTCCTCCCCTTCTGATATTTGGGCGGCTATTAGCCCTTCTTTGGGGCCCTGTTGCAGTGAATTCAAAAATTACAAAAAAGAATTGCCAAAATCCTTTTGGTCTTACCAAATAAGGCCAAATTACTTTGATTTTTGGAAGATATCTATAAGTCAGTTAATGGGGGCAGGCATCCCATATCATCAGATTTTGTTGGCAGGGATATGTAGTGCCTGCCTCCCCTCGCTCTTCTTTTCTTACCGACGCAACAAAAGAACAGGGCGCTTTGCTACAGCAATTATGTTAGAGAGATCAGAAAGTAGGCTTGCAAACAGAAAATAGTAAATTATAATACACCCATGATCCCACCATTCCTTATAGCATTTGATATAGAGACCATACCAGATGAAAAGCTTGCCATAAGTGTCTTGGGGGAGGAGGGGGATACACTTGATGAGGTACTTGAAAGACAAAGAAAGAGGTATGGAAAAGAGAGGGTTGAAGATGTCTTCCTAAGTCCTCCTTTCCACAAAATAATATCCTTATCTATGTTTTTGAGGTTTCTAAGGCCTGATAATACAGTTGAGAGGGTCTGGATGGCCATGACCCCAAACCTCCCAGAGGAGGAGATACTTAAAAGATTTTGGAAAATCATAGGCAATATAGTGCAAAAGGCCAAAGTATATAGTAAAGATAACCCAGTGCAAGAGCACCCTTACATAATTACATATAATGGCAAGAATTTTGATATACCTGTTTTGATAGCTAGGACACTAAAACACAGGGAATTTATAGTAAGACAAAAACTTGAAAACGGGGCCGTTGCCAGTGGGCTCTCGACCTTCTTTGATGACGAAGACAGGTGGGAGAGGGAGAAGGCAAATTATACCTACAGACACTCAAGATACAATATAGACCTTTTGGGGATTTTGGGGGGGTATAGGCAAAGCCTCTATACAATTTGTAGCCTGTGTAACATCCCAGTTAAGACTGAAGGAAGGGGAAATGAGGTAGTCTCTTACTACAAAAATAGAGAGTTTGAAAAGATAGCCAGGTACTGTGCAGAGGACATTAAGGCAACATACCTACTCTATCTAAATCGGCTTTTGCTCAAGGCAGACATTCAAGAGATAAAAGAAATACAAGAAGAGATTGAGATGACCAATAATTTACCCCTAAAGATAATCGGTTGATGGATATGGAAATAGCCGTTATTGAACAGAGAAAGGAGAAGATAAAGATATTGAGAGAGAGGGGTATTTTGGCATATCCAAATGATTTTAAAATTACACATCATATTAAGGACATCCTGACTTCCTATGGTGACAAAGATGCAGAGGATCTGGAAAGATCAAATGAGATATTCTATCTTGCTGGCCGGATTATGGCCCTGCGGACCTTTGGGAAGGCGGCCTTTATCCATTTTCAAGATGCTACAGGGAGGCTGCAGGCCTATTTTAGGCAGGATGTCCTGGGAAAGGAACAATACAAAATTTTTAAATTACTAGATATTGGGGACATAATTGGTATAGAGGGGAGGCTATTCCGTACCAAAACAGGGGAATTAACAATCTTTGTAAATTCCTTCAAACTCCTTACAAAGTCCCTAAGACCACTTCCAGAGAAGTATCATGGTTTAAGGGATATAGAGACACGATATAGAAAACGATATTTGGATCTAATAGTAAATCAGGGTGTGAAGGAGGTTTTTTTAAATCGTACAAAGGCAATACACTATATCAGGGAATTCTTTATAGAACGTGATTTTATAGAGGTAGAGACCCCAATAATGCAAATTATACCTGGAGGGGCATTGGCAAGGCCATTTAAGACCTACCATAATACACTAGGGATCTCCCTTTATTTGCGCGTGGCCCCAGAGCTCTATTTGAAAAGACTTTTGGTAGGTGGACTTGAACGTGTATTTGAACTAAGTCGCAACTTTAGGAATGAGGGGATAGACGCTGACCACAATCCAGAATTTACTATGTTAGAGTTCTATGAGGCCTATGCCACATACGAGGACTTAATGAAGCTGACAGAAGAGCTTATCTCTTCACTTGCAAAAAATCTCTTTGGAAGATGCAAGATCTCCTATCAGGGGAGGGAGATTGATCTGACCCCCCCTTACAGTCGTATAGATTTTTTAGATTCCTTATTGAATATAGGCAATGTCCCTGAAGAGGTACTGAGGGACAAAGAGAAGATAATTTCATATGCCCAGGCCCTGGGTGCCAAACTCCGCCCTGGTGAGGGTGTAGGAAAGGCACTTGCAAAATTATTTGAAAAGACAGTAGAGCCAAGGCTTATTCAACCCACATTTGTAATTGGCTACCCAATAGAGGTCTCCCCCCTGGCCAGGCGCAATGAAAAAAATCCTGAAATTGCAGATCGCTTTGAGCTCTTTATAGCCGGAAAGGAGATAGCCAATGGCTTTTCCGAACTAAACGACCCTGAAGACCAAAGGCAGCGTCTTGAGGCACAGTCTATGAAAAAATTGGCAGGGGATGAAGAGGCACACCCCCTAGATGAGGACTTTATCACTGCCCTAGAATATGGGATGCCCCCAGCGGCTGGTGAAGGCATAGGCATTGATAGGTTAATAATGATCTTAACAGATTCTCCTTGTATTAGAGATGTAATCTTATTTCCCCTCCTTCGGCCAGAAAAGGATGAAACTACCATTTGAGCTGTTTATCAGTCTAAGGTACCTACGGGCCAAGAAAAGCCAAAAATTCATTTCACTTACTACCCTCATTTCTATTCTTGGCGTCTCTTTGGGGGTGATGGCCCTTATTGTGGTCTTATCAGTAATGTCTGGGTTTGAGAAGGAGATAAGAAATCGCATCCTAGGGATCAATCCCCATATCTTTGTATTCAGCTTTAAGGGAAATATAGAAGACTATTACAAAGTGGCACAAAAGATAAAGGAAATAAAGGGTGTTAAGGGGGTTAGCCCATTTATTTATACGCAAGTAATGCTAAATACAGGGAAGAGGGTGTCTGGGGCCGTATTGCGTGGTATTGATGTGCATACTTGTACCAATTTGGCAAAAATATTGCGTTATGGAAGGCTTAAGGAGATAGAGGGTGTAGAGAAAATAGATGGAAATTATCTCCCTTCCATAATTATAGGAAAGGAGCTAGCAAGAAACTTAGGCATATGGGTAGGGGACACAGTCTCGGTAGTCTTTCCATTTGGGGCCATTACACCACAGGGCCTTTCCCCCAAGACAAAACAATTTTTGGTAAAAGGGATATTTGAATCCGGGATGTATGAATATGACTGTTCCCTTGTCTATATCTCCTTAAGGGAGGCTCAAAGGCTCTTAAATTTTGGTGATTCTGTAACAGGACTGGAGGTAACAGTAAATAAGATCTTTAAGGCAAAGGATATTGCCAGAGAGATTCAGCAATTTTTAAAATATCCATTTTGGACACGTGACTGGATGGAAATGAATAAAAGCCTATTTTCTGCCCTAAGATTAGAAAAATTAGCAATGTTTATAATCCTGAGCCTGATTGTGTTGGTAGCTGCCTTCAATATTGCTAGCACCCTCATTATGATAGTCATGGAAAAGAACAAGGATATTGCCATATTAAAATCCATGGGGGCCACCTCTACAAACATTATGAAGATATTTGTCTATGAGGGATTGATCATAGGGGGGATTGGGATCATTTTGGGCCTTATAGGCGGGACTGGTATCTGTTCCTTACTTAGCCATTATCAATTTATTCAACTGCCAAAGGACATCTACTATATCTCAAATCTGCCAGTAGAGATGAATGGGTGGGATATATTTTTTATTGTCTTGACTACCTTAATAATCTGCTTTTTGGCTACAATTTATCCCTCTTTGCAGGCAAGCAGAGTTGACCCCATCGAAGTAATCCGTTATGAATAAACCACTCTTGGAGGTAAAAAGACTATATAAGCATTTTAAAATAGATAGGCATCGAATTGATGTCTTAAGGGGTATCGATTTGGAGGTAAAACAAGGGGACTGCATTGCTATTGTTGGGGCATCTGGTGTAGGGAAATCTACATTTCTCCATATCATTGGCACCTTAGAGCGCCCCAGCATGGGCACAGTCCTATATGAGGGGGAGGATATATTTAAATTAGCAGCTAAGGACTTGGCAAGGTTTCGCAATCAAACTATAGGTTTTATATTTCAATTTCATTATCTATTATCAGAGTTTAATGCACTGGAAAATGTAATGTTGGCTGCCTTAATCGCTGGTTGGGATGCCTCTAAGGCAAAGCAGGAGGCCACCTCTATCCTCTCTAACTTGGGTTTGGCTGATAAGTTGAGACAGCGTATAGGGGAGCTTTCTGGGGGTGAGAGGCAGAGGGTAGCCGTTGCCCGTGCCTTGATCCTAAGGCCAAAATTGATCCTGGCCGATGAACCCACAGGGAATTTGGATGAGGAGACAGCAAAGAAGACCCAAAATTTGCTGTTCAAACTGAATCAGAAAGGACTTACCATGATTGTAGCCACCCATAACCTTAAGTGGGCATCCTCATTCCCCTTATGCTATGAGTTGAAAGGGGGCAGATTACATAGGATAAGCTAAGTAAAGGTTATTTTTTATATGAAAAGGACACTAAGTTTTGTCTTTTTAACACTCTTGCTATGGCAGGCAGTGGCCTGGGGAAAATTAAAGGTCACTATTGCCCCATTTTTCATTTATAGCAAGGAAAAATTGGAGCAATTACAGACAGAGATCCCTAAAAGGCTTATAGAGAAAATGCCAAAGGAAAACTTAGAATTGGTTGCCTGCCCTTTAAAGAGACCGCCTATCTCTAATGAAATGGCTATAGAGTGTGGTAAGGAGATAGGGGTAGACTATGTAGTTATAGGGAGCCTGACAAAGATAGACAAGCCAATTAGTCTGGACATCACTATCTTGGAGACAAGTGGTATAAGGCCCCCCCTATCCGTCTATGCAGAGGCACCCTCTTTAGAAGAGATGCCTAAGGCCCTAGAAAAGGTAGCAAGGGACATTGCCCTTAAGATCTTAAGGAAGAAGGCAATCACAAAGCTTGAGGTTGTAGGTAATAAACGGGTAGATAAAGAGGCCATTTTGGCTGTAATAAAGACTAAGGAGGGAGGGGTGTTTGACCCCAAGGTTATTAGGGAGGATATAAAAGGGATCTTTAAGATGGGTTATTTTGAGGATGTAAAGGTGGACGCAGAGGAGACGCCTTTGGGGATGGTTCTAAAATTTATTGTCGATGAAAGGCCTGTGATAAGGGCAATTCGCACATTTGGCAACAAGGCCATTAAAGAAAGCGATATCAAAGAGAATATCTCTCTAAAGCCCAATACCATCTTAAATGTAGATTCAATAAAACAATCTGTAGATCAAATAAAGGCCCTTTATCAAAAAGAGGGTTATTTTGATGCCCAAGTAGAATACAAAATTCATACCTTGGCAAAAAAGGAAGTGGAGGTAATATTTGATATTAAAGAAGGTGCCAAGGCATTCATTAAAAAGATTATCTTTCAGGGAAACAAGGCATTTAAGGATAAAAAATTAAAAAAGGTAATGAAAAATAAGGAAAAGTGGCTTTTTTCATTTATTACAGGTTCTGGTAAACTGAAGACAGAGGAGTTGAAGAATGATGTCAGTCGAATTGTGGCATTTTACTATAATCATGGGTATGTCAGGGTCAAGGTAGGTGAGCCCAAAATAGAGCGTAAGGGCAAGGAGATCTATATCTTCATCCCTATTGAAGAGGGCAATCAATACCGTATAGGCAAATTGGAGATAAAGGGAGATTTAATTGAGCCCAAATCTAAATTGTTAAAACGTCTTAAGCTAAAGGAAAAGGGCGTCTACAGTCAAGAGTCTCTGCAAGAAGATATAATGAAACTTAGTAGAATTTATGCAAATAAAGGTTTTGCCTATGCAGAGGTAACACCGCAGATAAAGATAGATGATGATAGACACCTTGTAAATATAACCTATAATATCAAAAGGGGGGTAAAGGTCTATATTGGGCGTATCGAGATTGAGGGGAATACAAAGACACGTGATAAAGTGATCAGAAGGGAACTTTGGGTATCAGAGGGAGAGACCTTCAGCAAGTCCCTGCTAGAGGAGAGTTTGGGAAATCTTAGACGTTTAGGATACTTTGAAGATGTAAAGGTAGAGACCGAACAAGGGGTATCTCCTGATGAAATGAACCTAAAGATTAAGGTAAAGGAACAGCCTACAGGTGCATTTTCCATTGGAGGGGGTTATAGTTCAATAGAGAATTTTATTGTGATGGCAGATATCTCACAGAGGAATTTTTTGGGACGGGGTCAACAATTGACCTTAAGGGGCTATATTGGTGGGATTACCAAACGTTATACATTTGACTTTACAGAGCCTTACCTCTTTGATACCCGCCTCTCTACAGGCTTTGAGGTGTATAAATGGGACATTGAGTATATAGACTTTACTAAACTAAGTAGTGGTGGAGAGATGAGGCTAAGTTATCCTGTAGGTCACTATTCCCGTATATATTCTACCTATCGTTATGAATATGCAAAGACTACAGACTTTTCTGAGACTGCCTCAAGCTTTATTACAGAACTAGCAGGTGGGATATCCACTAGCAGTTTGCGTCTTGGTTTTAGGCGGGATACAAGGAATGAGTATTTTTACCCCACTAAAGGGACTATTTTATCAACTGGTATAGAATTTGCTGGTGGGCCTTTTCAAGGAGATAGTGCCTTTACCCGCTATGATGCATCTGCCTCTATATTTATCCCCTTATTTTGGGATACAGTAGGATTTATTAAAACTACCGTTGGATATATTGATAGAAGAGGGAAGGGACTTTTGCCTCTATTTGAAAGGTACTATCTGGGTGGGCCAAATACACTGCGTGGCTTTGATTTTGCATCCGTAGGCCCTAAAAGATGTCCTGAAAAATGCAAGGAAGACGGGCGGTGTACATGTCCTGAAGAGCTCATTGGTGGAAACAAAATGCTTCTATTTAATTTTGAATTTAGATTCCCTATTGTAAAGAGTATAAGGCTTACAGGGGCAATATTCTTTGATGCGGGGAATGCCTTTGATGATAATGAGGCATTTAGTCTTACAAATCTGAGAAAGAGCATTGGCTTTGGCATAAGGTGGTTCTCTCCTATGGGCCCAATAAGGATAGAGTGGGGCCGTATCCTTCAGCGTCGCCCTGGTGAACCATCTGGCAATTGGGAGTTTGGAATGGGGACATTCTTTTAATATAAAGGGGGGAATATGAGAGGGATAAAGGTCTTTTTGTTAGTTTGCTGTTTCCTATTTTTTGTCTTTACAACCTTTGCAAATGCAGGGGATATTAAGATTGGAGTGGTAGATTTACAAAAGGCGCTCAATATGTGTAAGGCAGGAAAGGCGGCTATGGCAAAACTTTCTAAAAAGTTTGAGAAGATGAAAAAGGAACTTCAAGAAAAGCAAGAGGAAGTACAGAGATTAAAGAATGAATTAGAAAAACAGAGGTTGATGTTAAGTCTAGAGGCAAATCGAGAGAAGGAAAAGGAATATGAAAGGAAGCTTAGGGAGCTAAGATACCTATATCAAGATTATAAAGATGAGATGCAAAAGGAGGAGTTTGAGGCCGTTCAACCTATCCTAAATGAACTGAGGAATGTTATTGAGGAAATCAGAAGAAAAGAACACTACACCATCATCTTGGAGAAGAGCGTTGGTGTAGTTTGCTATCAAAGTGAGATAGATATTACAGATAAGGTGATCAAGCTTTATGACCAAAAGTGGCAAAAGGGTAAGTAAAAAGATAAAAAATGGTTAAATTAAAAGAGATTGCCAAATTGGTAGATGGTGAATTGATAGGGGATGGGGAGGTGTCTATAAGTGGCATTGCCCCTATTGAGACTGCCAAAGACGGGGAGATTTCCTTTTTGGCAAACCCAAAATACAAGGCATTTTTAAAAAAGACAAAGGCAAGTGCGGTTATTGTGCCAAAAGAGATAAAAGAGGCAGGTGTAGCCATTATTCGGACCCAGATGCCTTATCTTGCTTATGCCAAAGTGGCTAAGCTATTTTACAAGTGGCCTTATAGATTTGAGGGGATTAGTAAAGATGCCTATATTGGTAAGGGTATCTCCTTGGGTAAAAAGGTAACTATTTTCCCCTCTGCTTATGTTGACGATGCTACCGAGATTGGGGATTATGTAGTCATCTTTCCAGGTGTATATGTTGGCCCCAGGGTAAAGATTGGGGCAAGGACCATTATATATCCCAATGTTACTATATTAGCAGACTGCAAGGTGGGAAAGGATGTTATCATTCATAGCGGTGCGGTAATTGGTAGTGATGGGTTTGGCTATTCTAGAGATGAGAGGGGTCGTTATGTAAAGATTCCACAAATGGGTACTGTAGAGATTGAGGATGGGGTGGAGATAGGGGCAAATACTACTATTGATAGAGCGGCCTTGGGGAAGACATTGGTGAAAAGGGGTACAAAGATAGATAACCTAGTACAAATTGCCCATAATGTAGTAATTGGAGAGGATTCTATCATCATCGCCCAGGTAGGCATTGCGGGCAGTACTAAGGTGGGAGATAGGGTAAGACTAGGTGGTCAAGTAGGGGTAGTGGGTCATATTGAGATTGGAGATGGGGCATCTATTGGGGCAAAAACAGGCGTTGCCAAATCTGTGCCTGAAGAGGCAAAAATGGCATCAGGTATACCAGCTATGCCTTACCAAACCTATTTAAGGGTAATGAATATTTTACCCAAGCTTCCAAACCTCCTTTCACGGATAAGGAGATTGGAAGAGGAGATTGAACGTTTAAAAGGGGAAAAAGATGAAAAGTGCATTAAACGTTGAAGAAATTAGGGAGTGTCTACCCCACCGTTACCCATTTTTATTAGTGGATAGAATTTTAGAGATGGAGGTAGGTAAAAGGATTGTAGGGATAAAGAATGTTACTATCAATGAGCCCTTTTTTGATGGGCATTTCCCTGAAAGGGCTATTATGCCAGGTGTTTTAATCATTGAGGCAATGGCCCAGGTAGGTGGGATACTGGCCTATAAGTCTGCTAAGACATCGACTGAAGGTAAGCTTGTTTATCTTGCTGGTATGGATAAGGTGAGGTTTAGGAAGCCCGTCTTTCCTGGAGATCAGATTGTCTTTGAGCTGGAGATCCTTCATCAAGGCAGTCGCGCCTATAAGATGAAAGGTAAGGCATTTGTAAATAAGGAACTTGTAGCTGAGGCAGAGATAACCGCAGTATTGTCAGAGTGAGATGACAGATATCCATCCTACAGCCATTATTGATAGTAGTGCAGAGATTGCAGAGGGTGTGAGGATAGGGGCCTACAGTCAGATTGGGCCAAATGTAAAGATTGGTCCCAATTGTGTTATAGGGTCTCATGTCGTCATCCACTCTCATACCATCATTGGTCAGAGATGTCATATCTTTCCTTTTGCCTCTATTGGTGCCATACCTCAAGACCTAAAATTTAAAGGGGAGGAATCTTGGGTAAGGATCGGTGATAATTGTGTAATTAGGGAGTTTGTGACCATTCATCGCGGTACTTCCCTGGGCAGGGGTATAACAGAGGTTGGAGAGGGGAGCTTCCTTATGGCCTATGCCCACATTGCCCATGATTGCAAGATAGGAAATCATGTAATTATGGCAAATGTAGCTACATTGGGAGGTCATGTAGAGATAGAGGACTATGCCATTATTGGTGGCGTAACGACCATTCACCAATTTGTGAGGATTGGGGAATATGCCATCTTGGGTGGTATGTCTGCTACTGTAAAGGATATCCCCCCTTATGTCATGGCCTCAGGGAATAGGGCCAAGCTCTATGGGCTCAATTTAGTTGGCCTAAAGAGACACAATTTTAAGGAAGAGGTAATTTCTGCCTTAAAAAAGGCCTATCGTATATTGATACGTTCCCAAAAGACATTAAGGGTTGCCTTAGAAGAGGTAAAGAGTGATTCAATATTTTCCATACCAGAGGTAGCACACTTTGTCAAATTTATAGAGGACTCTAAAAGGGGCATACCAAGAAGGTGAAAAAGATAGGCCTAATTGCAGGAAACGGAAAATTTCCCATTATATTTGCAAAGGCAGCAAAGAGGGAGGGCTATGAGGTCATCGCCATCGCGCACAAAGGTGAAACTTTAAGGGAATTAGAAGACTGGGTGGATAGTATAAAGTGGATTAAGATAGGGCAGCTTACAAAATTGATTGATTTTTTGAAGGAAAATGGTGTGAAGGATGTGGCCCTTGTGGGTGGTATTACAAAAAGGAAGATATTTACAGAGATAATGCCTGATTTAAGGGCCCTGGGTTTGGCCCTTAGGCTTAGAAATAGGGAAGATGATGCCATTTTAAGGGAGGTTGCAAGGGAGTTGGAAAAAGAGGGCCTGACTGTTCAGCCCTCTACACTATTTGTGCCATCGATATTGGCCCCAAAGGGGTGCTTAACAAAACAGAGACCAAATAGACAGCAGAGGCGTGATATTGAGTTTGGTTGGAAGATGGCAAAGGCTATTGGTGCCTTAGATATTGGGCAATGTGTAGTGGTAAAGCAACAGACTGTACTTGCCGTAGAGGCAATAGATGGGACAGATGAGACCATAAAAAGGGGGGGGCGACTGGCCAAGGGGGCAGTTGTGGTCAAGGTAAGCAAGCCCCAACAGGACCTAAGATTTGATGTACCTGCTGTAGGGCTTACTACCATCAGGAATATGACAGAGGTAGCTGCCTCTGTTTTGGCGATAGAGGCAGGCAAAACGCTTATGTTTGATAAGGAAGAGATGATAAGGGAGGCAAATAGGGCAAAGATAAGTATCATTAGTTTGTAAAAGGATTGTTACAATAATCTAGTGCTTGACTAACATTTTAAACTTCCATAAGTTAATTATGGATGAAAGAAGATTTTTTAAGCATTAGGAAATGGAAGGACTAACATTTATATTGGCAATAATCCTTATCATTTTGTTTATAATGAAAAAGGAACGTTATGAATGTAAAAAAGAAGAAAAATACCTAAGGTCACTTAATAATCTTCAAGCTCTATCAGAAGTAGACCCTATTGAATTAAAAGATTTTGTACCTAAAGGCAGGCCTTAGAATATAGCTTTTGTTGTGGTGTTAAATTACGTCTTGCCAATTGATACAAGACAATTCTTCAAAAATTCTAAAATTTTTCCCTAAAAGAATAACCATGAAGAATACTCTGATGGTGGCTTTTGACCTAGGAGGATAGACACAGACCTCCTTTTCCCTGATATTACTCCTTCTATGGTCTCAAAGGCATTTTTAAGGGCATGCAAATCTGTAGGGATTTTTAATTTTCACTTTCATGATCTAAGGCACAATTTTGGAAGCTATTTAGCTATGTCTGGCCATAGCATTAAGACAATTCAGCAGCTACTTGGCCATAAAGACATAAGAATGACCCTCAGATATGCTCACCTATCCCCTGAGCACCTTAGGGCTGCTGCTGAGGGCCTTTTTAAGGTAATAGGCAACCAAGTGGAAACTATATGGAGACCAAAAGAAAAAGGAGAAAGGAAAACCTAGTGGTCCCAATGGGATTTGAACCCATGTCTCTGGCGTGAGAGGCCAGTGTCCTAGGCCACTAGACGATGGGACCAACTGGGGGACGAGGATTCGAACCTCGGCTAGCAGGTCCAGAGCCTGCCGTCCTACCACTAGACGATCCCCCACTAACTAAAAACTAACCCAAAAATTGACCAAAGTCAAGACAACTTGACAATCTTTACTTATCTTCTTATTTTAGAAAAAGAGGAGCTTATGCCAATCTTTGTCTGGGAAGGTAAGACCCCTGATGGGAGGACAATAGCAGGTGAGGTTGAGGCACCTAGTGAGGCAATCCTCCGTTATAGATTAAGAAGACAACGTATCAACCCCACCAAAATCGCCAGAAAGGCAAGGTCATTAACCATTCCATTTTTGAGTCGTGTAAGCGAAAAGAGTGTGGCGGTATTTACCCGTCAATTGGCCACTATGATCAATGCAGGGGTACCTATAATCCAGGCCCTAGATATCCTAGCTGCCCAACAGGAAAATAAGGCCTTTAAAAAGATATTGCAACAGGTAAAACTAGATGTAGAGGGTGGAACCACCTTGGCAGAGGCACTCAAGAAACATCCTAAGGTATTTGATGAACTGTTCATCAGTATGGTGATAGCTGGAGAAACAGGGGGATTCTTAGATCAGGTGCTAAATAGAATCTCTGCTTATAAGGAAAAGGCCTTGGCCTTAAAGAAAAAGATAAAAGGGGCAATGGTCTATCCTATCATTACCCTTGTAGTGGCCATTCTTGTTTTAATTATCATCCTGGTATATGTAATTCCTTCATTCCAAAAGATATTTGCTGACTTTGGTTCTGCCCTACCAGCCCCAACACAATTTGTAATAAACCTGAGCACATTTACCAAGAAGCATATTGCCCATATATTCCTTGGTATAGTAGGATTAATTATATCCATTCGGCTGATCTACCATACAGAAAAGGGACACTATCTGTTAGATAATCTCTTATTAAAACTCCCTGTCCTTGGTGATTTGTTGCGAAAGACCGCCATTGCCCGTTTTAGTAGGACACTATCTACTATGCTCCAAAGCGGAGTACCTATCTTACAAAGTCTAGAGATTGTAGCCAAGACAGTTGGTAACAAGGTAATCGAAAGGGCACTCTTAAATATCCAAAAAAGGGTCCGTCAAGGAGAGGCAATGGCTACACCACTAGCCGATGCCAAGATATTCCCACCATTGGTAGTCCAGATGACAGCAGTAGGGGAGCAAACAGGAGAGATAGAAGGCATGTTGACAAAGGTGGCAGATTTCTATGAGGAGGAGGTTGATGCCGCTGTAGATACGCTTACCTCTATGCTAGAACCCATGATGATGATATTTTTAGGTGGACTTATTGGTGGATTAGTGATCTCCCTGTATCTACCCATCTTCAAATTGGGCGCTGTAGTAGGTGGATGATATCTTAATTAAGGCAGGTCAATGTATAAAGTGTGGAAGGTGTTTGGCAGTTTGTCCTGTCTATCAAGTTAGTACCCAAGAGAGGTTCTCCACCCGTGGGAAATTAACCCTAATAACGGCATTTCTAAACAAAGAAATTACTACCTCAGTTGCATTTGAAGAGACAATAGGTGCCTGTCTTATGTGCAACCAGTGTAATCAGGCGTGCATATTTAATTTAGATGTTCCAAAAATCATTCAAGGGACAAGGAAGATCTTATGGAAACAGAGGAGGCTTCACCTCAATTACCCATGGATTTTAAACAAGTTTTTGGCAAATTATCAGCGTTTCCACCTAGGCATCTGGCTAAGGCTGGCTGGCCTATTTAATCCCTCCCTTGATGTGCCATCTAAACCATTCCTAAGTGGCCGCGTACCCGAAAATCCTAATGCCAAAGTAGCCATTTTCATTGGGTGTGCCATCAATCTCCTATATCCATACCTTGGAGAGAGAATTATCACCCTATTTGAAAAGATTAAGATTCCCATAACCATCCCTAAGGGACAAACCTGCTGTGGGCTCATGGCCTATTCCCTTGGTGATACGCAGACGGCCCAATCTTTGGCCAAGAGAAATGTGCAGATATTTAGATCATTATCTGTGGATTATATCATTGCCCCTTGTGCCTCTTGTTTCCATCATCTAAAGACCTATGAGGTCTATCAAAAGGCCGGAATAAGCCAAAAGGTAATAGAATTTTCTCAATTTTTATTAAGACAGGATTTAGAGGTCTCATCTCCCTACAAGGTTACTTGGCATGACCCATGTCACCTAAGATACCATCACAATATTTGGAAGGAGCCACGTGCATTACTCATGAGATTGGGGAAAAACTTTGTAGAATCAAGCCCCAATGGACAGTGCTGTGGTCAAGGGGGTCCATTTGGCCTTATTCACCCAAAAATCTCAAGGGAGATCTTAAAAAGGCGCCTGTTAAAGATTGAGGCAAGTGGGGCTGAGGCCGTGGTAACCACATGCATGGGCTGCTTTATACAATTAAAGGAGATTGGGAATAAAAGGGTACTCCATATCTTAGATCTGTTGTAAATTCAAGGGCCAGGCTACTGACCTTCTTTATCTTTGGTTTAGGCGGTAACAACTCGTCTAATAACCTATTTACCTTAATCAGTATCTCTTTTATGGCCTTAATAACAGCCCTTTTGGCCAAAGGTAGATAAGGGTCCTTCTCTATCTGCTCTAACTTTGATATCCAATCTTTTATTTGACGCTGCATATCCTTTAGAAACCCCTTCATACCTAGTGGTAGAGGGTGGCCCTCATGGGCAACTGCTGAGGCAACAAAGAATATAAATAATAAAAGAGAGGTAAGAAAAATAATTTTTCTATTATGCATTTTCTAAAAGGGACTTTTTAATAAAATTGTCTCTTCCCTTTTTGGCCCTATAGACACTATACTTAAAGGCACACCTGTAAACTGGCTAATATAGTCCAAATAATCCTTTGCCTCTTTTGGCAAATTTCCCCAATCTGGTTTTAGTTCTTCATCCCACCCAGGAAGTGTCTCATAAATAGGGGTACACCTTGCAAGTACATCCATGCTAATGGGCAGGTCTTTCATCTCCTCCCCATTATATCTATAGCCTATACAGACCTTAATCTCCTTAAGTCCAGTAAGGACATCCAATTTTGTGATGGCCAGTTGCTGAACGCCATTTAAATATATAGATTGTCTGACAACTGCCAAGTCAAGCCAACCACAGCGTCTAGGACGACCTGTTGTGGCGCCATACTCCCCGCCCTTTTCCCTTAGGTGATCTCCAAGTTCACCTTTTAGTTCTGTGGGCAGAGGCCCACCCCCCACACGCGTTGTGTAGGCCTTACACACGCCCACGACTGTGTTAATGGCCGTGATAGGAAAACCCGTACCTGCACACACATTACCTGCCAGTGTATTTGATGAGGTGACATATGGATAGGTCCCATGGTCTATATCTAAGTGGGTACCTTGTGCCCCCTCAAATAGTATGTTTTTCCCCTCATTCTTTGCCTGCCAGAGGATGTGAGCAACATTTTTCACATAAGGTCTTAATGTCTCACCATACTTGGTATATGCATCTGCAACCTCCTCAAAGGGGATAGGCTCTTCATGGAAATACTGGGTCAAATAGAAATTCTTCTCCTCTAGCCTCTCTTTTAATTTTTTGAGGAATCCCTCTTTATCCAAGAGGTCAATTACCCTGATACCTGTCCTAGCTGCCTTATCCTCATAACATGGACCAATTCCCCTCCCTGTGGTCCCAATCTTACTCCCACCTTTCTTCTTTTCCCTAGCTATATCAATACGCTTATGATAGGGCATGATAATATGTGCCCTCTCGCTTATACACAGTTTATTTGGGCCTATTTTAATACCTTGGGCCTTTAGCCCCTCTATCTCCTTGATCAAGACCTCTGGGTCTATTACTACCCCATTGCCAATACAACACAATTTGCCATCGTGGAAAATGCCTGATGGAATCAGATGGAAGATATGCTTTTTACCCTTTACTATAATGGTGTGGCCAGCATTGTTTCCCCCTTGAAATCGGACAATTATATCTGCCTGCTCGGCCAGCAGGTCAATGATTTTCCCCTTCCCTTCATCCCCCCATTGCATCCCTACTACAACTACCTGGCTCATTGTACCTCCTATTTACCAAGGGCCGAAGAGATGGCCTCTCCAAATCTCTTTGCGGCCCTGGGGCCAATTGCTGTAATTATTAAGCCGTCTACCTCTATATCTCTCCCAGTATAAATGCCCCCTTCTTCTCTTAATTTATTTGCCTCAGAGGGCCATGAAGTTACCTTTTTCCCCTTTAGTATACCTGCCCTTGCCAGGGTTACAGGCGCAATACAGATAGCAGCTACTACCTTTTTCTTTTTTATTGCCTCCTTGGCGATCTTGTGGGCAATGGAACTGTCCCAATATTCTGATGCCCCTATGCCACCTACAAAGACAATGGCATCATAATCATTTACATCAATTTCACTTACCAAGATATCGGGCCTAATTTCCCCTCCCAGCATACCCCTTGCTGGGCCCAGGCGAGAGGAGGCCACAGTTACCATAAGCCCCCTGTCCTCCAAGACATGTTTGGTCTCGAACAGCTCCTCATCACGGAAATTGTTATGGGCAATTATCATTACCACCTTATCTGCCGATAGGACAAAAGTTGACCAAGATACCAAAAAAATTAAGATCAGACAAAACCTTCTCATACACCCCTCCTTTCAAACAGCCTATTTTAGCAATTTTAAAAAGTTTGGTCAATTGACAATCCTTCCTTAATACCGTAAGATAAATTAGATGTATTTAAGATTCTTTGCAAAAGAGACAAATGACCCCTTACACTATGCATTTGATAAAAAGATAGCCGTCCATCCCATGGCCAGAGGGGAACCAATCCCAGCACATAAGGCCCAAGAAATTTGGAAAGGCATCATGGAAAAAGAAGGGGGTTATGGAAAAAGGGCTGCCTATTTCCATATCCCATTTTGTGAGACACATTGTCTTTATTGTGGATTCTATCAAAATGCCTATAGACCTGAGGAGGCAGAAAAATATGTAAATTATCTTATAAGAGAATTGGAGATGATAGCCAACTGCCCATTTATTAAGGCCCATCCCTTCCATGCCATCTATCTAGGAGGTGGTACACCTACTGCCTTACCTGCAAGTGATATCTTTCGGATCCTAAAGACTATTAGGGATATACTGCCCTTGGCCAATGACTGTGAGATCACATTAGAGGGGAGGATCTATAATTTTGGTGATGAAAAGATATTTGCCTCTATAGAGGGTGGTGTAAATAGGATCTCTATTGGGGTTCAGAGTTTTGATACATTTGTAAGGAGGCGTGTAGGGAGGATAGAGGAAAAGGAAGGGATTATAGAACGCCTCAAATTTATAAATAGTCTAGACCAAGCAGCCGTTATTATAGACCTGATTTATGGTCTGCCATATCAGACTATAGAGATATGGGAAAGTGATGTAAGGCAATATATAGAGCTAGGTTTAGATGGTGTGGATCTATACCAACTCAATATCTATAAAGGTGGGAGATTGGAGCAGGCTGTAAAAAATAAAAAGATTGAAAAACCCGCAGATATCCCCACACAAGCAGACATGTTTGCCAAGGGTGTAGAGATTATGAAAAGGGCTAGATATATTAGGCTCTCTCAAAGCCATTGGGCAAGGAGCACTAGAGAGAGAAATATTTATAATAGCCTTGTAAGAAAGGATAGCATTTGCATCCCATTTGGCTCAGGGGCAGCAGGTTGGCTGAGTGGCTATTTCTTTTACCAAGAAAACCGGCTCTCTAACTACTATCAGATGATAGATGCTGCAAAAAAGCCTATTATAATGGGTATGAAAAGGCACCCATACCATGGACTTTTCAAAAATATAGAAGAGGGCCTTGAAAGTGGCACTCTTGATCTTGAGCTACTAAGTCAAAGGTACAACCTTGATTTAAGACATATCTTTTCCCCACTATTTAAGCAATGGGAGGAGGTAGGGCTGATAAGGATTAAGGATGGATTGTGTGAATTGACACTGGCAGGTGAATTTTGGTATGTAAACCTATGTCAGTTAATGATTGATTACTTCCAAGAAATATCTAAGAAAAGATTGCAGTAACTGATATGAAGACACTCATTGTCTATGGTAGCAAGTATGGTTCTACTAAGGCAATTGCTCACTGGATAGCAGAAAGGCTTAATTTTAAAACCACTATCAGGGATGTAAAGGAGGCGCCATCGCCCGATGCATTTGATTTAATCATTATTGGCTCAGCGGTCTATACAGGGGGGATCATGCCAGAGGTAAGATGCTACATTGATAAATATCTGGATGTCTTGGAGAAGAAGGTGGTAGCACTCTATGCTGTCTGCTTGGATACACAAGGTGTCTATTTAAAGGGAAAGGTCCATGGGGGTTGGGAATACCTCATGCCCCTTATTAAAAAATTTAAGAACCCACCCTTACACGCAGCCCTCCTACATGGGGAAATAAACCCCAATAAACTCGATAAAGAAGATTATCAAAGGCTTATGTATTTTTATAACAAGGTTCTACACCGAGACTATGCCAAGGTCCCTTATAAGACAAAAATGAATAAAGAAGAGGTTTGGGCCTTTGCAGAAAAGATCCTCTCCCGCCTAGAGGGAAATCAGATTAAGGGAAGGTAGATATGACCTTATATCCCCGTTTTTTTAAGGCCTCTACTACTGGCTCTAGTTTGCACTTCTCTAAACGAAATGAATAGACAGTCTCATTCTCATTAGAGGTAATGCCTAAACTTATAATCTTTGCATTATGGCAAATAATATTATAAACCTCTTCAAAGGAGGCAGGAAAGTCACCAATTGCCACATCCAGACGGGAACCTGCTGTCAAAATGCCCATCATCTCAATAAATGCCCTTAATATGTCAATAGTTGTTATAATACCTACAAGCCTACCCTTTTCTACTACAGGCAGTCCCCCAATCTTATAGTAATAGACTAGTTTTGCTGCTGTCTCTATGTCTGCCTGGGGGGATATTGTGATAGGGTCACTTATCATTACATCTTTTACCTTTATCTCTTCCAACATTGATGGGATAAGTAACTGCCGTAGGTCCCCCTCTGTCACAAACCCCAAAAAGTGGTCATCTTCCACTACTGGGAGGTGCCTAATGGAGTGTTCCTTCATAAGCCGGATGGCCTCTTTGATGTCTGTTTCCTTCCCTACTGTAATTACATTCTTGGTCATCCACTTCTCAACTAACATCCCTTTCTCCTATTCGAATTTTAACATTGTCTCTTGTATTGTCAATAAGCAAATTCAATCTCCCTCTTCAGTTATCTTTAGCCTATTTAATTGTGAAGGGGACAAGGGATTTATAGGTGAGATTACCCTAGCTGCCCAGCAAATTTGGGCCATGTGTTCTAGGCTATCCATGAGATTAAAGGCCTCATTTAAGTCCTTGCCCAAGGTAACAGCCCCATGTCTTTCAAGTATTATTGTCCGACACCTGGGTAGAAGGGAAATCAAGCTCTCTGCCACTTCACTGGTACCTGGAGTACTATATGGGGCTACCCCTATAGGGGATAGGATAGCGGCCTCTGGCAAATAGGGATAATCTAGGCGGAAGCCTACTAAGGTCAGTGCTATAGTAAATGAGGGGTGGGCGTGGATTATGGCATTTATCTTAGGACAGTGTTGATAAATGACAACATGCATGGCCGATTCTATGCTTGGTTGCCCATTTCCCTCTATTACCTCCCCATATTGGTTAATGACAATTAGATCCTCTTTCTTTAGCATACCTTTATTTACGCCTGTAGGGGTTATCAAAAGGCGATTCCTTTCTAATCTGACGCTAAGATTACCCTCAGTTCCAGCAATCAGACCCCTTTCAAACAATCTTTTGGCTATTCTGGCCATATCTTCTCTTATCTGGTTTAGTGTCTCCTCACTCATCTAAATTATCCTTTGGGTCTGGCCCATTGGTTAGACTCAGCTTCCCCCAAACATAATGAATCCTCTGAAATACCGTAATGTTACTCAATATTGCAAGCAGTGGCAATATATAATGCATGATACCAAACAAGGCACCTATTCCTAATAAAATGATACGTTCTGGCCTCTCGATCCACCCTACATTACACTTATATGGCAAAAAGACCTCTGCCCTTGCCCTCACATATGATGTAAGCAAACTACCTGCAATGACTGCCAAGGTGCAGAGGAATAAAAAGAGGTTTCTGCTGTGATAATAATAAAGACATAGGGCAAATAAAAACAACATATCTGCATATCTGTCAATGACTGAATCCAAAAAACCCCCAAAGGTAGAGACCTTCCCACTTGTGCGGGCTATGGCCCCATCTGCCATATCAAAGAATCCAGCAAGGAATATAAAGACACCACCAAGGGAAAAATGTCCAATTGCCAAGAAGATACTAGCAATACATGTAACAGCCAGCCCTGAAATGGTGTATGTATTGGGGCTAATACGCCTTGGCAAGAGTTTAACAACATATTTATCAAATTTGCCACTCAATCTAGCACTAAGCATATAACTAATATCTATCACAATCTTAAGGGTAAATAAAGGGGTAGAAAATCAAGACAAATTTTTGACATTTGGATTTTTTTGTGTATCTTTTATTATAAAATGCGGCTAAAGAGATTGAGGAAGATAATATTAGAAAATAACTTGGGGACAATCCTTATCTCCCACCCAGCCAACCGACGTTATCTAAGCGGATTTAGGGCAGAGGACCCACAAATAGGAGAGAGTGCTGGCTATTTGGCAATCTCTCAGGAAAGGGCCATTTTGCTTACGGATCCACGGTATGCAGAGTTGGCAAAGAGGGAGACAGATTGGGAGGTAAGGGTATATAAAAGTGATTTTTTAAAGGAGATGAAGAAATTACTTGAGGAGTTGCCAAGGCCCATTGGCTTTGAGGCCCGACACCTTACCTATAGGCTTTATCAAAGGCTGAGTGAATCTGTAGAGATGGTGCCAACCGAAAATGTGGTAGAGACATTGCGTAAGATAAAGGATGAAGAGGAGATTGAGGCCATAAAGACGGCACTTTCCATTACCAAAAACGTATTTATGGAATTGGAGAGATTCTTAAGGCCTGGCAAGACAGAAAGGGAGATAGCCTGGTGGATAGAGGAGAGGATAAGGAAGGAGTACAAAGCAGAATTGGCCTTTAGCCCTATTGTGGCCTCTGGTGCCAATGCAGCTATCCCCCACGCCACACCATCTGAAAGGCCCATCAAGGAGCATGAGCCTATCATCATAGACCTTGGTGCCAAGTGGGATGGATACTGCTCAGACATGACAAGGACATTTTACTTAGGGGAAAAGGATGAAACATTTAAAAGGATATATAATCTAGTACATGATGCACAAAGTTTGGTGTTTTCCAAAATCTGTGCTGGGGTGATGACAAATGAGGCAGATGCAATTGCAAGGGAATTTTTTGAGAGGCATGGTTATAAAGACGAATTTGCCCACTCTTTGGGACATGGGGTGGGGCTATTAGTGCACGAGGCCCCTAGTCTAAGCCCAAAGGAACCATATGAGAAACTTAGCGAGAACATGATAGTCACAGTGGAGCCTGGCCTTTACCTAAAGGGCTGGGGCGGGGTAAGATTAGAAGATATGGTTTTAATAAAGAAGGATAAAGGCATTATCTTATAGGATGAGGGTATTTGTCACTGGTGGTACAGGTTTTGTAGGAAATTATGTGGTAGAGGCCCTTCTAGAGGAGGGCCATCAAGTAAGATGTTTGGTAAGACCTGGATCAGAGAAAAAGCTGCGTGCTATTAAAGATGTAGAAATTGTTTATGGCAATATATTAGAAAGGCAGTTAAAAGATAAGATAAAGGGCTGCGATGCAATTGTCCACCTTGTGGGGATTATTAGAGAGTTTCCCAAAGAGGGGATAACCTTTAAGAAATTGCACTATGAGGCCACAGTAAATGTAGTTGAGGCAGCAAAGGCAGCCTCTGTAAAAAGGTTTATCCATATGAGTGCATTGGGGGCAAGCATAGAGGGGAAGACTGCCTATTTTCGGACAAAGGCCCAGGCAGAGGCCTATGTGAGGGAAAGTGGTTTAACATATACTATTTTTAGACCATCAGTAATTTATGGACCACATGACCACTTTATCACCATGCTTTCAGATATAATAAGGTGGTCTCCAGTAATCCTTGTAATTGGCTCTGGGCGTTACAGGCTTCAACCCGTCCATGTAAAGACAGTAGCAAAGGGTTTTGCCCTCTCACTAAGCCTGCCCAATACACAGAACCAGACATATGAGGTTGGAGGTCCAGAACCACTTGAATATAACAAAATTTTGGATATTATTGCAAAGGCCTTGGGGAAAAAGTTTCTGTGGAAGATACATGTACCAGTGAGCCTGGTTATGTCTATGACCTATATCCTTCAAGGTATCTCAGTCTATCCATTGACTACTGAGATGATTACCATGCTCTTGGAGGAGAGCGTTGTCTCAGATGAAGGCTTTTATGAGGCATTTCCAATAAGGCCTATCAAATTTGAGGAAGGGGTTGATTACCTATGATTGTCTATGAGACAAAATTTTCAGACTTGGGGAAGGGGTATAGGGGGAAGGTAAGGGATATATATGACTTTGGAAGGTACCTTCTGTTGGTAACCACAGATAGGGTATCTGCCTTTGATGCAGTCATGCCTGACCCTATCCCTGATAAGGGTTTTATCCTAAACCAGATCTCTCTCTATTGGTTTAAGAAAGAGAATAACGTTCCAAACCACATAATCACGGCTGAAGTAAGTGAATTTCCGCCTGCTTGTCAAAAATATGCCCCTATATTAGAGGGAAGGAGTGTCTTGGTCAAAAAGGCAAATCCCTTACCCATAGAGTGCATTGTCAGGGGTTATCTCACAGGCTCTGCCTTAAAGGAATATAAGGAAACAGGGAGGGTCTGCGATTATAGGCTGCCACCTGGCCTAGTGGAAGGGGATGCCCTGCCTGAGCCCCTGTTTACACCCGCTACCAAGGCAAGGCAGGGCCATGATGTAAATATTACCTATAAAGAGATGGTAGAAATTTTGGCAGACAGAAAGCTATCTGAAAAGATCAGAGACTTAAGCATCCTTATTTATAAGAATGCATCAAAGATTGCCCTTAAAAAGGGTATTATCATTGCTGATACAAAATTTGAGTTTGGTTTGGTAGATGGTGAGCTCACCTTGATAGACGAATTGATCACACCTGATTCCTCTCGTTTTTGGCCTTTAGAGACATATAGTCCGGGTGGCCCTCAAGAAAGCTTAGATAAACAATATTTACGTAATTATCTTATATCAACAGGATGGAACAAAAATCCACCTGCCCCAAAGTTACCAAAGGAAATAATTGTTAATCTCAGAAAAAGGTACTTTGAGGTAATGAATAGGCTCTTAAAATAACTAGAGGCCCAAGATATTTTTTAGCTGTTTTAGGCGACGGCGGCTGACAGGGATCTCCATTTTGTGTTTACCCTTTGTCCTCAAATAACAGTTTTGACCAGGCATAGTGGCAATCTCTATAACCTGATTTAAATTTACCAAATACTTTCGATGGACACGAAAGAAACCGCTATCTTTAAATCTTTCTTCTAACTTTTTTAGGCTATATGAAGTGAAGATCTTTTCTTCTGCGGTATAAATGTAGGTATAATCTCCCCAGGCCTCGGCAAAGATAATCTCTGAAAATGGTATTAGTATATGTTTACCACTCTTTTCTATAGGGAGTTTTTGGAATGGAGGTAGCCTCCCTTCACGCCAGGACCTCTCTATGGCCTCAAAGAGTTGGACCTCATCAAAGGCATTTGAGGGGATGGAAATTACAGTAGCAGCGCCTTTCCGTTTGATAGTATATGGTGCTGGTCTTAAGTGCTTGGCCTTCTCAATGGCCTTGGTCAGCTTTTCCTCATCTATAGGTTTTGAGATAAAATCAATCGCGTCTAATTCATAGGCTGCAGGGGAAATCTTTCCTCCATCTGCTAAGGCAATCACCATAGGGGGGGTATTTATCCTTTTTAATTTTTTTATTAAAGAACTTAGACTTTCATCCTCAAGGTCTGTATATAGCAATAATAGGTCATAAGGGACAAAGTGGATAAGCTGCAATGCCTCTTTTATGGATGGGGCCTCGCCTACTACCTCAATTTGACCAATTTTTTTTAGAATTTCTCTTAATTTTAAACGTTCCTTAGAGTCTGGGTCTATAATAAGTGTCCTTAAGACCATACCTTAGTGTAAAAAGATTTGACGAAAATGTCAAAATATTAGATATTGAAAATAGATGAAACAGCAAAGGGCAAGATATGTATGCCAGAGTTGTGGCTATCAATCGGCCAAGTGGCTGGGGAGGTGTCCGGAGTGTGGGGAGTGGAATAGTATGGTAGAAGAATTGGTTACTCCTGTATCAAAATTGGATTTGCCAGAAAGCCCCCCTATTCCTATAGATGCTATTGAGACAAGGGATCTACCTCGTCTTAAGACAGGCCTGTCTGAACTAGACCGGGTATTAGGTGGTGGTATTGTACCTGGTTCTGCTATATTAATAGGCGGTGCACCTGGTATTGGGAAATCTACATTAATGATGCAGACCTTAAGCTATCTAAGTGGGCAAAAAGTCCCAACACTATATGTCTCTGGCGAGGAATCTGCAGAACAGATAAAATTGAGGGCAAACAGGCTTGGCATTAGCTCGCCCTTTCTCTATATCCTTACAGAAAATGCCTTAGAGGCAATCTTAAGGGGGATAGAAAAGGCAAGGCCAAAGGTAGTTGTAGTTGATTCTATTCAAACTTTGTATACAGGAGAAATCCCTTCTGCCCCGGGTAGTGTCTCTCAGGTGCGGGAGACTGCAGGGAGGCTAGTGCATTTAGCAAAGAGGGAAAATCTTGCAATATTCATTATTGGTCACCTGACAAAGGAGGGGGCCATTGCTGGACCGCGGCTATTGGAGCATATAGTAGATACAGTCCTTTACTTTGAGGGGGAGAAGGGGCACAACCATCGTATATTACGTGCAATAAAAAATCGCTTTGGCTCTACTAATGAGATAGGGGTATTTGAGATGCAGGAGAGGGGGCTAGCAGAGGTAAGCAATCCCTCACAGGTATTTCTGGCAGAGAGGCCAACCAATGTACCTGGTTCAGTAGTGATATCCACACTAGAGGGAACACGACCTATTTTGGTAGAACTTCAGGCCTTGGTGACACCAAGCTCACTGGCCCTGCCACGTCGGACAAGTATTGGTATAGACCCATATCGTTTGGCGCTCTTGGTGGCAATCCTAGAAAAGAGGGTAGGGCTTAATCTAGGACATCAGGATATCTTTTTTAATGTAGCTGGTGGGATAAGGGTAGATGAACCAGGTGCTGACTTGGGAATCATAGTTGCTATTGCCTCTAGCCTTTTAAATAAGGCCGTCCCTTTTAAGTGCATACTCCTGGGTGAGGTTGGGTTAACAGGGGAGGTAAGGAGCATTAATCAGCCAGAGATCAGGCTCATTGAGGCCAAAAAGATGGGCTTTGATAAGGCAATTTTACCAAAAAATAATATAAGGCACATCAAATATAAAGACTTAGAGATCATAGGGGTAAAGGTAATAAAGGAGGCATTTCAGTACTTATTTTAACTCTATTTAGAGGCCTTGGCAGCTAAGTTGCGTTCAATCGCCCTCTCTATAAAGTCTGCGGCCTCTTGGCTTCCAAGCAGACCTACCCTAATCTTTACCCGTGTTATACCAGAGGGCCTCCTTTTTAGTTTTATAACTACCTTGGTACCATCTGCCCTGCGGGCATCAATTCTGGCACCTAATTGATCCTTTTCGCTTTTTTCTATTGCTATTTCTAAGTCTCTTAATGCCTTATTGGTGGCCTCCCATACCATCTCATAGGGTTTGGTATAGTTTACCTCTAGTTCACCTTTAATAAAGCGATAACTGACTGCCCCTGCCCCAGCACCTGCGCCACCTGCTATAAGTATCCCACACCCTGTAAGAGAAAATAGAAAGACAATTACAACTGCTAACTTTGCATACCTCATTTCTTTTTCTCCTTTTTTGAATTGAAAGAGTTTAACAAATTTTTCATCTGTGTCAACAACCAAGGCGGGCCAATTCTTTAATTAATCTCTGTTGTTCATGGGTCAGGTATTTTGGGACCTGGATGATAATGCGTACATATAAATCACCCCGGCCTGATGCATTTAACCTTGGCATCCCATATCCCCTTAATCTAAATTTTGTATTTGACTGTGTGCCAGGTGGTATCTTTAAAATCAAATTTTTTCCATCCAAAGTAGGCACCTCCACCTCTGACCCTAGAGTTGCCTGGGAGAAGGTAATTTTTTTATCCAGATATAAATCATCGCCCTCCCTTTTAAATAAGGGGTGCTCCAAGACCTTGATCTTTATATAAAGGTCCCCTGGAATGCCCATAGGCCCTACCTCACCCTTAGAGGCCAGCCTTAGTTTTTTCCCTGTATCAATACCTGGGGGGATCTTTACAGTTATATTCTCTACCTTCCCACCCCTCATGTAGGAAATGGCCTTTTCTGTACCCCTCATGGCCTCCTCTAGGGTGATGGCCAACTCGTAAATCAAGTCTGGCCCCTTTGTTGGGACCTGTTCGCACCTCTTCCTATAAAATGGCTCGGTATAATTATGGTATTGAAAGAAATCACCAAAACCCCATTTGCTCTTTTTTCTACCACCAAAGATATAGGAAAACAGACCTTCTGTATCGAATCCTAGGTCTTTAAGGATGTCTCCAATATCAAAGTCTCTAAAGATATCTTCTGTGCTATATTTCTGATGGAAGGCCGAGCCTAGGAGGTCGTATTGTTTCCTCTTCTCAGGATCACTCAAAACTGCATATGCCTCATTAATCTCTTTAAATTTTTCCTCTGCCTCCTTAGTCTTGTTCCTATCAGGGTGGTACTTAAGCACAAGTTGACGGTATGCCCTTTTTATCTCATCTTGAGTGGCATTTCTTGGTACACCCAAAATTTGGTAATAATCTTTGGCCTGCATCCTGCTTTAAGAGTAACCACTTAATATATGGGTGTCAAGAAATTAACTTAAATAGACCTATTGCATATTTTCTTATCTAATGGTATTTTTAAAAAATGGGTTTAAAGGAACAGCTTAGAGAGAAGATAGGTATAGATAGGCTTTATAATTCTATATTAGAAAAGATAAAAAAGTATGGGGGAAAGATAAGGCCAGCTGAGGATCTCATCAAAGACCTCTTAAAAAAGGCAGATTATAAGGGAAGGGAGGTCAGGGACCTTAAAATCTATACCTGTAATGACGATATCCTGGTATTGGATAACGAATTACCCATTTACCGTCATACCTCAGTGGAAGATATTGCCATGCGGAAAAGCCCAACCCTAAAGGAAATGCTGAGCCTAAGGAATATAAAAAGGATCCTGACAGATAGTGATATTGTCTTTAAGAAGGGTCTTGATTCGCTTAGTTATCTTTATAATAAGGCCCTATCACATTTGGACCTAAGGGGGACCCCTTCAGATATAAAACAAATCATTGAGGGTGGTATCTTGGCATATCGTCAGGATGAGCCATTACAGATGTGGGAAACTGTTGAATTGATCTTTGAGATCCTAACCTATAAGGAGGTAGGGGCAGAGCTGAGGTTCTCGCCTTATCTCATCTATGGCATTCCAGAGCCAGACAATGGAAAGAAAAGGTATCGTGATTTGGTTATTATTACCCCTGATTATAGAGAGATAAAATTGCTCAAAGGGAGCTTCTTGGCAACCGAGATGGATACCATCTCCCGAGTTACTCAGGTTGCCCTCGGTAAGGAAAAGGCAGATATAGAAGGTGTAAATGTCTTTGTCTATTGGGGAGAGCAGGCCCTCAACTCTCCATTTTGTGTTGACAATCTATAAAAAATAAATTAAAATTTAGAAAGAATAAACATATTTAGAGGTAAAAAATGGCTTTAACAGAGAGTGCAGAGGATTATTTAGAGGCCATTTATGTAATTAGCCAGAGGTCAAAGGTAGTGCGGGTAAAGGATGTAGCAAAGCAGCTAAAGGTAAAGATGTCTTCAGTAGTAGTAGCCCTAAAGGCCTTGGCCCAAAAGGGCCTAATAGAACACGAATATTATGGCTATATAGAACTGACAGAGGAAGGAAGAAAGATAGCTGAAGAGATTTACAGTCGCCATAAATCGCTATTTAAATTCTTACATCAAACCTTGGGCCTGGAGGAGGAGGTTGCTGCAAGGGATGCCTGTCGTATTGAACACTATGTCTCCCCTGAGACAATGAATCGCATTGTGAAATTTACTGAGTTTATTGAAACGTGCCCAGAAGGGGCACCTAGCTGGCTCACAAATTTTTACTACTTTGTTCAATATGGAAAAAGAGGCCCCTGCCCTAAGAAGATAAAGGGAGATTCTGAAGAGATCTTTCCATTAAACAAACTTCAAGCTGGTCAAATGGGAGAGGTCATAAAACTTATAGGAGACTCTAGTCTTAAACAACGTCTATTAAAGTCTGGTATTGTACCCGGAGAGGTACTTAAGGTGATGGCACCTGCTGGTGAGGCAGTAGAGATTGCTATTCAGGACACACAATTGTCTCTAAATCAGGAAGAGGCCGCCAATATACTGGTAAAGGAAGTAGTATAAGTTCATTCTAATAAGGGAAGAAGATCGATCAAGGCCTTATTCCACCCTGCAGAGGCAATACCTGCCTTTATAAAGTGGGGCCTTAAGATGTTATTGTAGACACCATGTGGGTTCTTTAAGAGGATGGGATAATCTACCCTTTCAAGCATAGGGATGTCATTAGGCCCATTTCCTAGGGCTATAGTAATAATGTGAGAAAATTCCTTTTTGTATAGCCTTGTTAGTATTTTTATTGCCTTTCCTTTATCATTTTTACCCATTAAATGATAGAATCCCTCTTTAGTACAAATACAATTTAGCCCCATTTCTTTTATTGCCTTTAAAAGAGATTCTTCATCCCCCTCAAATAAAAATGGTTCATCAAAATCCCGAAGTTTTGCCAATCTTGCCTCCTCTAGACCAAGGCCTGTGATCTGAGCTACCTCCTTGACAGTCATGTCCCCAAAGCCCTTTATTTTAAAGCCCCTATCTTGCAGTAAATCAATAGCATCTCTTAGAATAGAATAGGCCACTCCAAGAGAGATTATAAAGTACTTATGGTCTTCTCTTATAGGATAGCCTAAATGGGCAAGATTGAATCTAAAATAGCCCTTGGGTATGAATATCCCTCCCCCATTTTCAGAGATAAATGGGTGTTGATTGTCAAGCCTCTTTTGGTAATGTTCAATTTCAACCCTAGTTTTGCTTGAACAGAGAATAAGTGGTATTTTTCTTTGTTTCAGAAGCCTTATGGCAGGTAATGCCTTTTCAAAACTGTAGGTATGATAATCAAGTAAAGTACCATCAAGGTCAGTAAAGACTATAATCTTCCTTTTCACTTATACTGATGGGTAGATAGGGGTTTCTTTACAAGACACCCCTCTATTGCCATCCTTAGTTCTTTTAAATCTATAGGCTTTTCTATATATGCATCAGCACCTGCGGCCTCAAATTCCTCTTTAAGGTGCGAACCACTCAAACCAACAACATAAATATCGGCATACCTTTCCTTTATAGCCCTTGTCAGGTCAGGCCCGCTCATCTTGGTCATCTCTCCATCAGTAACTACAACATCATAGTGGTCATTTTGTAGCATCCTCAGTGCATCAAGGCCATTCTTAGCACTGTTTACCTCCCAACAAAATAGTGTCATAACCTCTCTCAAATAATCCCTAACAAACTCTTCATCATCTACTACTAGTAC
>JAGGTC010000080.1 GCA_021163945.1 Deltaproteobacteria bacterium
TCATTATCTCTTGATTCATACGCACCTTGTCATTTTTATACCTTTGCCTAATCTTTGCAATCTGAGGTTGTAGCCTTTGCATATCCTTCATGGACTTATAACTTTGATGTGTTAAAGGCCAGAACAATATCTTGATTATAAAGGTAAGCACAATGATAGCTATGCCATAATTATGAGTAAATTTATAAAACCATTTTAATACATAGAGCAAAATTTTACTGATAGAATCAAAAAAACCAAAATTCACTGCCTTATCTAAATTAAGGCCTAAGGCCTTGAGCCTATCTATTTCCTTTGGACCAATATAGACTAAGAAGGGAATAGCCCTTTCTTCACCCTGTTTCAATGTTATAGGTGGGGTCAAAAACTCACAACTCAATTTTTCAGAGTGGGTCTTTAAGACAAAGCTTGCCCTCTCGAATGCCTTATTCACTATGGTTGTCATAAAATATTTATCACTGAGCCCCAACCATTTAATCCTTCCTACAAAAAAATCACCGTCCTTAATCTTTTTCTGCTTTAGTGACTTAAAGCGATCGTTTAGGAAAAAGATTGCCCCACGAAAATCATAACGCCGCCCTTGAGGCCACCTGTTGGCCAATGATAGTGCTAAACTATCTTTAAAGATATCTTTGCCCTTATTCTCTAAGATGATATTGAGATCAAAATAGTATTTGTCTGGATAGAATGTGTAGATTTTTTTAATCAAAAGGGATGGACTTGAGATTATAAAACAAAGTTGCGCTTTTCCCCCTTTAACCTCCAATCTATCCTTACTACAGCTATAACTTACCTTATTAAGTTTTGTATTCAAAAAACGTAAACTTAATGGTTGTGCATCCTTGGCCAAAATAATCCTTTTTGGTGGTGAGTCTGGATCAACACCCTCACGATATTTTTTTAGTGAAAATGCCTTTAAATAACCTCCATTTTCACAAAATGTTGCTTGATAAAGTGAAGTGGAGACAATAATATCCCTGCCACAATCTGTTTTGGCTGCCCTTTGAGGAACAGGTACCTTGGGTGGTTTGAGATGATTTTCTATCCTTTCTACCTTCTTCTGGAACTGTTGAGGTGGTTGTTGCCTTGGTTGCTGTTTACGGACAAAAAAATAGTCATAGGCCAAGATAACAAGTAAAGACAGCACAAAGGCCAAGATAACACGATAGGCCATTTCTTACTCCAAAACTCTATTTTACGGGGTCATAGCCACCAGGATGAAAAGGGTGGCATCTAACTATGCGGCATAAGGCCTTATACCCACCACGCAGGATGCCATATCTGCTTATAGCCTCTACCGCATAGGCGGAACATGTAGGGTAAAATCGGCAAGAGGGAGGGAAAAGTGGCGAAATAAACAATTGATAAAATTTAATTAATTTTATTATTAAATATTTCATTTATCCAATAACACTCCGCTTAGTTCTCCATAAACATTTTGATAATTTAAAAGGGGCGCCCCCTTTTTAGCGACAATTAATATGTCGCACCGAGGTAATCTTTCTTTGTTTAACCTAAAAAACTCACGTATTAATCTTTTTACTCGGTTCCTCTTTACTGCATTTCCCACAAGATGACTGACCGTTATGCCCAATCTTTTATCTCTGTTAGATCTAAGGTATATAATAAAATGTCGGGTATGAATTTTTTTACCATTATTAGTAATTTCCAAAAATTCCCTCTTTTTCCGTATCTTCTCCCACTTAAAGAACCCAAATGATTTCATCAACCATTTTTAGTTAAAAACGGTCAGCCTCTTTCTGCCTTTGGCCCTCCTCCTGTTTATTATTTTCCTTCCAGCCTTGGTTGCCATGCGAGCCAAAAAGCCATGGACCCTCTTGCCTCTCTTGATGTGTGGTTGATAAGTCCTCTTCATCCTGGTCTTACTATTCTAATTACCCCTATTTACCTTGTCAACTCCTTCCTTAAAATCAGCAGGTAAAATCCCCTTTGCCCTAAGTTTAAGTCTCTTTTGCCTCCTCCTTCTCCTCCTTTCAATCTCCCTTCTACGTTCAATCTTTTTGTGTCTACCCACTCATCCCTCCAAAAAGAATTCTATCAATTTATAACCAGGGTCTACAAAAACATTACTTTTAGAGGCAAAAAACTCACAAAATAATCTATCTTCTTTATTTTTTTCATCTTTGTCACAGATGGCAAATGGAACAGGCTCATTTGAATGGGTCTTTTTGGATATTGGGGTATAATGGTCGGTAGTTACCATAATTCTTAAGTCCTTTCCATCTGTCATTTTCAAGACATTACCTACTACCTTCTCATCGAATTCCTCTATAGCCCTTATCTTTTGACTTAGGCTGCCCAAATGAGAGGCCTCATCGGGTGCCTCCACATGAACATAGACAAAATCCACCCTCTCTAATGCCTTTACAGCATATCTTGCCTTTGCCTTATAATCTGTATCAAGGTATCCAGTTGCCCCAGGGACATTTATGACCTCAAGCCCACCCAACCTACCAATGCCCTTTATCAAATCCACAGCAGATATTATGGCCCCTTTTAGGCCATATTTTTCTTTAAACAAAGGCATCTTTGGCATTCTACCCTGTCCCCATGGCCAGATGGCATTTGCCAAAGGAAGCCCTTTTTTTTCTCTTTCCCTGTTTATGGGGTGATCCTCTAAAACTTCTTTGGCCAACTGTATTAGCCTCTTTAATGGAGGGGGTAAGGACTCCAAATATACACCTACCTCCCTACCTAAGACATCATGGGGTGGAATGGTATTTAAATCATCTTCACACCTGTGCCATATCAGGATATGTCTGTAACTTAGACCTGAATAAAATGAAAAATCATCCCCTGTATGTCTATTTAATTCATAGATTAGTTCCCTTGCCTCCTCATTTGTGATGTGACCTGCGCTGTAGTCCTTCATATAAATTGACTTTCCCTTTTTCTCTAAGGTTACAAGGTTACAACGAAAGATCAAGTCCTCGGGCCTTGTCTTTATACCCAAACTGGCCGCCTCTATTGGCCCCCTCCCTGTATGGCACAGCCTTGGATCATAACCCAAGAGTGAAAGATTGGCCACATCGCTTCCGGGTGGAAGACCATCTGGAACTGTCTTCACAAGCCCCAAGACACCACAGCTTGCAATAAAGTCCATATTGGGTGTGTTGGCCGCCATCAAAGGTGTCTTACCACCTAATGAGGGCTGTGGATAGTCCCCCATACCATCTCCCACCAGAATAATATATTTTCTGTTATAGTGCATCTAAATTGTCTTCCATCCTTATAGATACAGTCTTTCCCCTCACCACCTCAAGCTCATCAATCTCCTTTAATGCCTGTCTCACATAGGCCTCCTTTGCCCTGTGGGTAAGCATAACAATGGGTACAGAGCCCCTGATCTTTCTCCCTTTTTGTATAACAGAGGCAATACTAATCTTGTATCCCCCCAAGATACCAGCAATCTTTGCCAAAACACCTGGTTGATCTAAGGCAGAAAATCTAAAATAATAACAGGATTCCAAATTATCAATAGGTATCACAGACTTTTTCTTTCTCCCACCTGGCATATAGGCCAATGCAGGCACCCTTTGTACCCCTCCCTTTATTAAATTCCTTGAAAGGTCTACTATATCGCTTACCACTGCACTTCCTGCAGGCATCATCCCTGCCCCAAGCCCATAGAAGAGTACATCCCCTACACTATCCCCTCTAATCAAGAGGGCATTATATGCACCATTGACGTTGGCCAGGAGGTGTGACTCTGGAATCATGGTAGGGTGTACACGTGTCTCTATATCCTTTCCTCTTAATCGAGATATGGCCAAAAGTTTTATACGATAACCTAGCTCCCTTGCAAACTGAATGTCTAAGGGGGTAATATAACTTATGCCTTCAACATAGATTTGATCAAGGTTAAGAGGGGTACCATATGCCAATGCCGTCAAGATGGCCAATTTGTGTGCCGTATCTATACCCTCTACATCAAACCTGGGGTCTGCCTCCGCATACCCCCTTCGTTGGGCATCCCTTAAGGCAGCACCAAACGTAATGCCCTCATCTGTCATCTTTGTCAGGATATAATTGGCAGTTCCATTTAGGATACCAAACATACACTCAATGTTATTTGCTACCAGACCCTCTTTAATACCCTTGATTAGGGGAATGCCTCCCCCTACACTGGCCTCAAAGGCAATGTCTACACCCTTTTCATATGCAGCACTAAATATCTCCTCTCCGAATGTAGCCAAAAGTGCCTTATTTGCTGTTACAATATGTTTTCCTTTAGAGATTGCCTTAAGAATAAATGTCCTTGCAGGTTCATATCCACCAATCAGCTCTACCAATATGTCGATCTTTGGATTATTGACTACATCTTCTGGATTCTCAGTAAGTTTTACACCACTTAGGTCCACAGGGCGTGGTCTGTCTAGATGGCGGTCGGCGGCCTGCTCTAATATCAATGGAACACCTACTTTAAGTTCTAATAATCCCTTCTTTTCTAAAAGAATCTTTGCCACCCCTGTCCCTACTGTCCCCATCCCAATTAGACCAATCTTTATGTCCCTTCTCACTTGCCCAACATCTAACCAATTTAAACTATCACCCTTCTCAATCCCCTTATAGCCTGACGAATCCTGTGTGGATTCTCCACCAAGGCAAACCTTATATACCCTTCACCATACTCTCCAAAACCAATACCTGGGGAGACCGCTACCTTTGCCTCCTCAATCAACATCTTTGAAAATTCTACCGATCCCAAGTGCCTATACCCCTCTGGTATCCTTGCCCAAACAAACATAGTAGCCTTTGGTTTTTCAACCCTCCAGCCAATACGATTTAGACCATCCACCAATACATCACGCCTCTCTTCATAGATTCTCACCGTCTCCTTTACGCAATCTTGGGGGCTATTCAATGCAATAATTGAGGCAATCTGGATGGGTTGAAATATACCATAGTCCAAATAGCTCTTTATGCGGGTAAGGGCAGCTATCATCTTCTCATTTCCCACACAAAATCCTACCCTCCAACCAGGCATATTATAACTTTTTGACATACTGAAAAATTCTACCCCCACTTCTTTGGCCCCCTTTATTTGGAGGAAACTAGGTGCCTTGTAGCCATCAAAGACTAGATCTGCATAGGCCAAATCGTGAATTACCCACATCTTATTTTCCTTTGCAAAATCCACTATTTTTTGGAAGAAATCAAGATCTACTACCCTAGTAGTGGGATTGTGTGGGAAGCTAATAATCATCAGCTTTGGCCTTGGCCAAGTGGCCTTAGCTGCCTTTACCAATTCTTCAAAAAAGTCATTTCCTTCTGTCAGTGGTACACTCCTTACATTGCCTCCAGCAATCACCACTGCATAGCAATGGATGGGATAAGTGGGGTTAGGTACAAGTGCTATATCACCTGGTCCAATCATGGCCAAGATTAAGTGGGAAAGCCCCTCCTTACTTCCAATGGTAACTACTGCCTCTTTATCGGGGTCAATTTCTACATCAAATCTCCTTTTGTACCAATTAGAGATGGCCTCTCTCAGTTTTGTAATCCCACGGGATGCAGAATATCTATGATTATGGGGTTTTTTTGCAGCATCTATCAACTTCTCTACAATATGGCTTGGAGTAGGTAGATTTGGGTTTCCCATGCCTAGGTCAATGATATCCTCACCCCTACGCCTAGCCTCTATTTTGACTTTATCTACCACTGCAAACACATAGGGTGGCAAACGTTTTATGCGTGGAAACACCTCCCCTATGTCATCCTTCATCGCATCCTCCAAACTTGAAAGCTGATTATAAACCTTTTCTTATGCTTGTCAAATACATTCGTTTAGAGCCCCGTAAGGGGCACGTCTGCCTTTAAATCAACTTGAAAGTTTGTTAAGGAATTGTTAAATTGAGGCAAAATGATTGCTGTATTAGATTATAAGGCAGGAAATCTAACTAGTGTAATAAGGGCCTTAGACCACTTGGGTTATAAGGGAAAGATTACCCAGTCTAGAAAGGAGGTGCTTGAGGCAGAGAGGGTCATATTCCCAGGTGTAGGGGCAGCAAAAAAGGCCATGGAGGAGCTTAAGCTATTAAAATTAGATGAAGCAATAAAAGAGGCATTTTATGAAGGAAAACCCATTTTAGGCATTTGCCTAGGCGTCCAAATCATCCTTGAGAGAAGTGAGGAGGGCAATACAGAGTGTCTAGGTCTAATCCCTGGCATGACAAAGACCTTCCCTAGGCCCCTTTATGATAAAAAGGGAGAGGGCCTCAAGATACCTCATATGGGCTGGAATAGTGTAAAGTTTATCAAAGAACACCCCATTTTTGATGGGTTAGAAAAGGGCTCGGAGTTCTATTTTGTCCATAGTTATTATCCTATGCCATCAATAGAAGAAATTATTGTGGGCATTACAGAATATGGTCTTTGGTTTCCTTCTATCTTGGCCTTTAAAAACTTGGTGGCTATGCAATTTCACCCTGAAAAGAGTGGACGTCCAGGTCTTAAGATATTAGAAAACTTTTGTAAGTGGAAGCCATAATCTTTTATGGCTGAAGTAGTCATTGTCGGAGGTGGCCCAGCAGGTCTAAATTGTGCCTATCACTTGGCCAAGGGTGGAAAGGAAGTAGTAGTCTTAGAAAAACACCCATTTCCTGTGGGGAAGCTATGTGCAGGTGGACTGACCCTAAAGGACTTCAAAGAAGGTGTACCAAAGGAAATTGTAGAAAGGTCCTTTAGCATTCATATCATCCATACACCATCTGGACAAACAACATTAAAGGCCAAAGAACCCATTGTTTTCACAGCAGATAGAAAAAAGATCAGTCAGTGGTTATTTGAGAGGGCAAGGAGGGCAGGTGCAATCATTGAAAGAAAAAGGGTAACAAGGATAGAAGATAGGGCTGTAATTACCAAGGATGGTAAAAAGATTAATTATCATTATTTAATAGGTGCTGATGGGAGTCTTTCTTTGGTAAGGCGATACCTAAATGTCCCTACAATAAATCTTGTCATTGCTTGGCAAACATCCTTACCCTTTCCAGTCTCTAAAATGCAGTGGTTTATGAATCCTAAGCTCTTTGGTCAAGGTTATGGATGGATATTCCCTCATAGGGATAAAACAATGATCGGATTTGGCTGCTCTAATTTAAAAGACATTCCTAAGACCAAGAAAAAATTTTTATTTTGGATAGAAGAAAGGTGTGGATTAAAAATAAATACAACATTCAAGGCACACCCTATAAATTCAGATTATAGAGGTCATCAATTTGGACACATCTATTTAATAGGGGATGCAGGTGGCTTTGCCTCTGGATTGACATGGGAAGGCATTTATTTTGCGCTAGTCTCTGGAAGGGAGGTCGCAAGGATGATATTAAACAAGAATTATGAGGCAAGGGATTTGAGGGCACTCCTCTCCCTTAAACGAAGACATGAAAGAATGGTAAGGATGTTACACCTCCCCCGCCCAATTTTGACACACCTCTTTGAGTGCCTAAGAAGGGCACTTGGCATCTCCTTTCTATCTCAATTAATCATCAAAAAATATGGATAATAAAATGTCCTTGACATTGATGGATGTTTGATTAAAATCCTTTTAACAATGAAGGTTCCTATAAATTGGTTAAGAGAATATGTTGATATTGAAATCCCTGTAGAGAGGCTAGCAGATCTGCTTACTATGGCAGGTCTAGAGGTAGAAGAGGTCTTATACCCATTCTCCTATCTAGAGAAGGTAATTGTAGGGCGTATCCATAAGATAAAAAGTCATCCAAACGCTGATAAATTGAACATATGTATAATTGATACAGGAAATGAACACTATAAAGTAGTCTGTGGTGCACCTAATATTAAGGAGGATTTAATTGTCCCATTGGCCCTTCCAGGTTGTGTATTGCCTTCTGGTATAAAGGTAGATTGTATCAATATAAGGGGGATCAATTCATGGGGGATGTTGTGCTCAGAGAGAGAGCTTGGGTTAGGAGATGACCACTCGGGGATATATATACTGCCTGAGCTGCCATTGGGCAAGAGCCTAGATGAGGCATTTGGCCTAAATGATGCTGTACTTAACATAGCCGTTACACCAAATCGTGGAGATTGCTTGAGTATCTTGGGCATCTCCCGCGAAGTGGCTGCCCTCACCAATAAAAAGGTAAAATATCCTAAATATGAGGTTAAAGAAGAAGGTGACCCAATTTTTAAATACGCAAAAGTGACTATTAGAGACCCTAACCATTGTTTTCGCTATGTTGCACGCCTTATTAAAGGTGTAAAAATAAGACCCTCCCCCTGGTGGCTAAGGGCAAGGCTTATGTTGGCAGGCATCCGCAGTATCAACAATATTGTAGACATCACAAACTATGTAATGCTTGAATATGGACAGCCCCTACATGCATTTGATCTAGAGAACATAGAGAAAGGACATATTATCGTCCGCCTTGCCAAGGAGGGTGAAACTATAACCACATTAGATGATATAGAGAGACCTTTGGATAGAGGTGATTTACTGATTTGTGATGAAAAGGGCCCAATTGCCTTAGCAGGGGTTATGGGTGGCCTAAACTCACAGATTAAACCTACCACAAGGGATGTCCTTTTAGAAAGCGCCTATTTTAATCCAACTACCATAAGGAAAACAGCAAAGAGGTTGGGGATTACTACTGAGGCATCATTCCGTTTTGAAAGGGAGATAGACCCAGAAGGTGTAATTAGTGCCGCCCATCGCTGTGCTTATCTTATGCAGGTTTTGGCAGATGGAAAGGTCTTGCCTGGCACCATAGACAATTACCCTACACCCAAGTATAACCCCTCTATCTATTTGAACACAAAAAAAGTAGGGAAGATTTTGGGTATAGATTTAGAAAGGCAGACTATTCACTCCTACCTAAAGGCCTTGGGCATGGAGATAAAGGAACCAAGGGCTGATACCCTTGAGGTCACCCCACCCCCTTATCGTCATGATCTAAAGGATGATATTGACCTAATAGAAGAGATTATACGTCTACACGGATACGATAAGATTCCATCTGACTTGCCTCTGGTCTCTCTCAAAGGCCTACCTTTGTCATCTGAGATTTGCCTCCGTGAAAAAATAAAGGAAATCCTTTGTGGATTGGGATTTTGCGAGGCAATTAATTATGCCTTTATGGATCCCTCAAACCTTGATCGCCTACGTCTATCAAAAGGGCATCCATTAAGAAATGCAATAGCACTTGTCAATCCCTTGACTGAGGAAAAATCCCTAATGCGTACCTCTCTCATACCAGGCCTTTTGGATACACTTGATTATAATCAAAGACAAGGCATCTTTAATCTACGCATTTTCGAGATAGGAAAGGTATTTCTCCCTGAAAAAGAAGGGGCATTGCCAAGAGAAATCTATAAAATAGCTGGAATCTGTTCAGGAGACCGATTTTTGCCTTCATGTCATTTTAGGCCAGAGCAATTTGATTTCTATGACTTAAAGGGGCAAATAGAAGAAATTTTGGCACAATTAAATATAAAAGAAGTAGAGTTTATACCTCAAAGTGATATTCCCTATTTAAGTGAAAATGCCTCTGCCTATCTGGTTAAGGATAATGAAATATTGGGTTATTTGGGGGAAGTCCATCCTGCTGTAAGAGAGGCCTGGGGCCTTAAGTCTTCTGCATTTATATTTGAAATAGACCTGAACGCCTTAAAAAAATTCTCATTAAAGAGAAAGTTTGTAGCCTTGCCTAAATTCCCTTCTGTAGAAAGGGACATCTCCATTGTTGTCCCCAAGGAATTTGAGGCAAAGACCGTTTCTGATTTAGTAAAGGGGATGAAATTAGAATATCTTGAGGACATTTGGCTATTTGATGTCTATCAAGGCCCACCCATTGACCCAAATAAGAGGAGTCTGACCTATCGGATTGTCTATAGGGCAAAAGACCATACACTGACAGATGAAGAAGTCAATAAGATGCACAGCCATATTGTAAGCCGTATATTGCAAGACCCTCGTGTAGAGTTAAGGCAATGACAAAGAGGGAACTAGTTGAGTATATCCATCAGCAGGTGGGTTTACCAAAAACCTTAATTGGTGAATTTGTGGAAACTACCTTTGAAATTATAAAAAATACCTTAAGGCAGGGAAAGGCAGTAAAGATTGTTCGTTTTGGAAAGTGGGAGCCCGTATTAAGAAAAGGCAAACAGATAAGACACCCTGTCTCCAAACAGATTATCCAAATCCCTGAACATAAGTCGGTTGCCTTCCGCCCCAGCCCATGTTTGAAGAACAAAATTTAGCCATAGAAAAGGCAAAAATTGGGGATGTAAAAGGTATTTATGAAATAATCTCTCATTTTTCCCAAAAAGGCTTACTCTTGCCTAGGTCATTGAGTGAGATTTATGATTTTCTAAGGGACTTTTTTCTATGCCGTAAGGGGGGTATAATAGTTGCAACCTGTGCATTGCACATCTATTGGGAAAACCTTGCAGAGATAAGGTCTTTGGCGGTAAAGGAGGATTATCAAAGACAGGGTTTGGGTACAAGGCTTGTAAGGGCATGTCTAGATGAGGCCATATACTTAGGCATAAAAAGGGTATTTACATTGACTTACAAACCTTCATTTTTTAAGAGATTAGGATTTCATGAGATAGAAAAGAATACCCTCCCACCTAAGATTTGGGTAGATTGTATAAAATGCCCTAAGTATCCTGATTTGTGTAATGAAATTGCAATGATGTGGGAATATGAAAAGGATAATAGATAGATGTCAAAAGAGGCTTATTGAGAAAGGGATTAAGGAATATGAAATTTATCTAATTATTCAAAAGAATACAACAATTGATGTAAAAAGGGGTAAGGTAGAGTTATTTAAGGTAGCTGAAAGTAGGGGAATAAGCCTACGTCTATTAAAGGACAAAAAGATAGGATTTGCATATACTACCTCTTTAGATGAATATGCCCTAGAAAAATTGATTGACCATGCAAAGGAATCCCTTGAAGGGGTATCTATGGATCCATATTCTGTCTTTCCAGGACCAAATACCTATCCCAGGTTAGAAGTCTATGATAATGCCCTAGATAAAATCCCGATAAAGGAAAAAATAGAATTTGCAAAGGAGATGGAGGCATCTGCACTTTCTTATGACTCACGTATAAAAAGGGTAAGGACCTCGCAATTTCAAGAGAAGAATATAAGGGTTTTTATCAAAAACCACAAAGGCCTAGATGCATATTATAAAAAGACTATATTAATTGGCAACATCCTGGTTGTAGCAGAGGAGAAAAATGAGGCAGAGATGGGATGGGAATTTGAGGCCCAAATCTACTTTAATAAGCTTAATCCAAGGAATATTGGCATGCAGGCAGGCAAGTGGGCCATTGAGGCCCTGGGAGGCAGGTCCATCCCTACACAAAAGGTGCCTTTAATTCTTATAAATAGGGTGGTAATTCAATTTTTGGAGATCCTTTGCCAATCATTTTTTGCAGACAAGGTCCAGAAAGGGAAGTCTCTACTTGCCCCGTATTTGGGCAAAATGGTAATGTCTCCAAGTGTCACAATCATTGATGATGGTATAATTAAGGGTGGTATAGGAAGCAGGCCATTTGATGATGAGGGTGTACCTCAACAGAGGACTATTTTGATAGAAGACGGGATACTAAAAGATTTTCTTTATGATAGTTATACAGCAAATAAGGCAGGCAAGCAATCTACTGGAAATTGTGTAAGGGAGAAAATAGAACTTCCACCTAGGGTACATATCACAAATTTATATTTAAAAAAGGGAAATACATCATTTTCTCATCTATTAAAGGCACTAAATAAGGGACTAGTGGTTACAGATGTCTTGGGCATGCATACTGTTGACCCCATCTCTGGGGACTTTTCAGTAGGTGCCTGTGGGTACTGGGTAGAAGGTGGGGAAAGGAGGTTTTCTGTAAAGGGGATTGCCATTTCAGGAAATGTACTTAATATATTTAAGGGGGTCACTTTAGTAGGCTCAGATTTTCTCTTTTTAGGAAATATAGGTGCACCTAGTATGCTTATTGAAGAGACACAAATCAGCGGGAGTTAGCATATGAACCTGTTTTCAGAAATGGGGAAGCTATTGATTATTGTAGGCATTCTCTTTGTTGCCATAGGCCTGTTGCTGACCTTTGCCCCAAATATCCCATATTTAGGCAGATTACCAGGAGATATAAGTATAAAAAGGGGGAATTTTCATTTTTATTTCCCTATTGTTACGTGTCTATTGTTAAGTATCATTATAACTATATTACTTAACCTTTTTCGTAGATAGGGCCTTTGGCAATAAAATTGTACCCAGAGTGATTCCTATCACCATAATAAGTACACAGACAAGAAAGGTAATCTTAAATCCTGTTATCTCTGCCAAGAATCCACCCAAAGTAGGCCCTATAATCCACCCAAAATTCCAGGCCGTATTATACATACCAAGGGCCCACCCCCTCCTTTCCTCGGTAACCAGGTCTGCAATAAAGGCAGTGGCAGATGCACCCATTGCAGCCCATGCCATCCCCTCCCCTATCTGCACAATAAAGAGCTGACGATAGTGATTGCATAAGGCATACCCTAAGAATACCAAAGAAAAGAGGTACATAGACCCGATCAGCACAACTTTTCTCCCTAACCTATCTGAGAGCCTCCCCAAAAGTGGGGCAGTAACACCACCAGAAATGGCACCAAATGTATATATCATCCCTATCTGGCTCCTGGTTGCCCCAAGATCCTCTATATAGAGAGATAGTATAGAATAGACAATGCCAGAGCAAATCATAAAGGGAAAGACACTTAGACAGATGAGATAGATATATTTTTCTCTCATAATACCTCCATTTGTGTTGAGTTAATAAATTTGGCTGGTTAGGACAGACTTTGAGGGTACAAGAAAAAAGGGGAGCTGTGCTCCCCTTTTGGATTAGGAATCTACTTAGGTTTAGACTTCCTCTACCTTAATACAATCATTAGGACAGGCCTCTACACAACTCTCACAGCCCACACACTCATCTGCATTCACTGGTTGAGATTTATCCCCTACCATTTCCCATACCCCATTAGGGCAAATCTCTACACACTCCCCACACCCATCACAACAATCATCCGGACGAGTAATTTTCCACGGCATTCCTCTTACCTCCTTTTTTGATTTTTTCCTTATATCAAACTGTTCTCTTTGTCAATGCCCTCCACTGGTTTTGTCTCTTATAAAACAAACTAATATGATTTGTCAAGAAAAAATAGAATAAATACTTTAAGAATAACCTTTAAGAGGGCCTAAAACTATGCCTCTATTTCCTCATGGACAGAGATGGCTATCTTGTAGAGGACAGTAAGTATCAAAAAACCAAGCGCCCAGACCCCAAGGGTAATAAGGGCCTCAGGTAGTGTAGGCCAGTACTCAACTATCTCATGAAGTGGATTTGGTATAAAACCACCTGCCATAAGCCCAGGTCCTTTATCCAGCCATGTTGAGATAACTACCAGTATGCAACACAGTGCCAAAGTAGTCTCATTCCTTCTTATGCCAGGGATGACCAAAAGGATACTTGCTGTTATCATGCCAATAATAGATATCCACATCAAGGGGGCCATTATACCATGACCCTCTAGGCCAAAAAATAGGTACTTAAAGTGCTGCATATGCCCTGGTATTTGACTGTAAAAGGAAGTGAAGACCTCAAAGAAAAAGAAGGCCACATTTATGATAATACAATAGGTAACAATCTTTCCTATTGTCTGAATAGCTACTTCCCCTGGGTCAAATTTTGTATATCTCTTTATAATAAGGGCTATTACCAAAAGTAAAGCAGGCCCAGAGGTAAAGGCCGATGCAAGAAATCTTGGTGCCATAATAGCAGTAAGCCAATAGTGCCTACCAGGAAGGCCCTGGTAGATAAATGCCGTAACTATATGGATAAGAGGTGCCCAGGCCACAGAGAAAACTGCAAGTACCTTTACCCAAGTAGGGGGCGGTACATCGTTACGCTCTGCCTGCAGTGCATTCCAACCAACAAAGATATTAAGGAGCAGGTATACATTTAGCACCACCATATCCCAAAAGAGGATTGAATTAGGTGTGGGGTGAAAAAGTACATTGAAGGCACGCATAGGTTTACCAAGGTCTACAATGATGAATGACAGACACATTATCACAGCAGCAACAGCCATAAATTCACCTAAGACAACAATCCTACCAAATGCCTTATAGTTATGTAGATAAAAAGGCAGTGCCACCATAACACCACCGGCTGCTATTCCAACAAGATATGTAAAGTTACCAATATAAAAACCCCATGAGACATCCCTTCCCATGCCTGTTATCTTAAGGCCTACCTTGAGTTGCCATAGATAGAGGATAGCACCAATACCAGTGAGGGCAAGTAAAAATGCTACCCATGTCCAGTATCTCTTACTCCCAACTAATGCCTTTTCAAACATTTGTCACCTCACATGATAATATAATAAACCTGTGGCTCTGTGCCCAGGTGGGGCTTACGCCTAATAGTATAGTGCTCACGGAGCAATCTTCTCACCTCTGAGTTTGGATCTAAAATGTCCCCAAATGTCATGGCCCCATTTGATGCCTCAACACATGCCGGCAGCAGACCCTTATCAATCCTCTCTGCACAGAAATTGCATTTCTCAACAACCCCCTTTTCCCTTGTTGGAAACTCTGGATTCCTATAATTTACATAAGGTCTAGGGTCTCCCCAATTAAAGCTCCTTGAACCAAAGGGACACGCCGCCATACAGAACCTACAACCAATACAGCGATGAAAATCAATCATAACAATCCCATCCTCCCTCTTCCATGTTGCCTTTGTCGGGCAGACCCTCACACAGGGGGGATTATCACAATTGTTGCATAATACAACAAACAATTTTTCCTTTAAACTCTCTGGCATAAATTTCTCTTCTAAATCTGGGAAGGCATGCTCAAATGGCTCAAGCCAAATCCATTTGATCTCCCACCTTCTTGCCTTTTTTGGATCAACTTTATATTTTGGATCTACTGGGTGATAAAAATCAGGAATATTGTGGATCCGCCTACAGGCCTCTATACACCTCTTTGCCGTCTCTTCATCCATCTTTGTCATATCTATGACCATAGCCCACCTTTTTGCCCTTAAGGCCTCCTTTTTTCGGGCATACTGGGCCTCAATCTGCCCTGGCACTAGCAGTTCAAAGGCTGACCAACCTCCAATCCCCAATATGGTAAAAAGACCAATTGACTTTAGAAACTGTCTTCTGTTTACCTCCATTACCTCCCCTCCTTCAGCTCTCCTTTTGCCCATTCTTTTGGCTTCTGAAGGTGACAACCCCAACAATAGGGTTTAATCCCCATATAACTGTGGCACTCATTACAGAATTTATCATAGTTTGAGTGACAATTTAGACATGTATTTTGAAGGCTTATAGTATATCTTTTACCATTAAAACCTATATATTCTCTATTTGCCTCACGCAGGGCCCAGTTTCTCCAGTGGTCTAAGAGCCTCATATGATTCGCCCTCATCCATGGTGTTGGTTGTACACAAACCCTCTCCCATTCTGGTAATTTTTTAATAGCTGGGGTATCAAGCTTTGGTTCTGGTACTTTAGCGGCCCTGCCCATATTATAAAAAAAGGGAAATGTGCAGATAATGAATAAGACAATAAGCCCGATAATTACCTTTCCTCCATCATACATCTACATTACCTCCTCCAAGAACTTCTCTGCCTCTTTTTCTTTACCTTTTAGAGGCCTCTTCCGTAGGTCAACAACCCTTTCCCTCTCTCCTGGAAAGACCAAGGCATTACCTACTAACTCATGAATACCAGTGATATCTACTCCAGGTACCCAATAGTCCATCAATGGTGGAAAGACAGCCCTATCAATCGCACAGATCATGCCAACATGATTTACCCCATATTTTTCATGGACATACCTTACTGCACTTGCCCTAGGAAATCCCCCCCTAAGCCTTATTGGAAGATATTCATCCGCATTAAAACCACTCCCACTGCCACAACAAAAATTTTTCTCCCTTATAGTATTTTCTGGCATCTCATAGAAGTGACCAGGGGGCAAAACATTCTTTATAATATACCTTGGCTCTTCAAGAAGCCCCATTGCCCTAGCTGGGTTACAGGAGTCATGGAATGTCAACACTATATGGGCATTTCTGCTTGGGTCTAAATTTAGCTTACCATGTTTTATAAGATCGGCAGTGAACTCACAGATGTGGACCATCTTTGTTGACTTTGCATTCTCAAACTTTGTACCTGTTATAGGGGATACTGGCTCCTCAAGGAAATCGGCAGGACCATTCCAGGTATCCATATATTGATTAATAACCCTCCACATATGACCACACTCCCCTCCAAGTATCCACTTTACCCCAAGCCTCTTTGCCTCAGCATAAAATTTTGCATTTAACCTCTTTCCCATCTCATGTGAGATAAAATAGCCAAAGTTTCCGCCCTCAGCCGCAAATGTGCTAATAGTATAGTCAAGGTCAAGGTATTCAAAGAGCAAAAGATAGCCCATACAATTAAATGTGCCTGGATCAGCAAAATAATCACCAGAAGGCATAATAAACAATATCTCATGCCCCTTTTCATTAACAGGGACCCTTGGCCTAATACCTGTTACAACCTCACACTCATCTGCAAAAAACTCAAGCATATCCTTAAATGCATGAGGTGGGGAGCCAATATGGCTGCCTATCTTAAAGCAGCTTCCTACTGAGGCCATAGCCCATTCAATACCAAGGCCAATAGAGCTCAAAAGTTCCCTTCCTAATATAGTAATGTCAGCCATATCAATGCCATAAGGACAAAAGGCAGAACAGCGTCTACACTCACTACACTGATACAGATAGTAATATAATTCCTTTACTACATCCTCTGTAAGTTCCCTTGCCCCGGCAAGCCTTCCAAGGATTTTCCCTGCTGTAGTATGATATCTTCTGTATAAAGACCTCATAAGCTCTGCCCGCAACACGGGCATATTCTTTGGGTCTCCTGTCCCTAAAAAGAATTGACACTTATCAGCACAGGCACCACACCTTACACAGATATCCATAAAGAGCCTCAGGCTCCTGTACTTGTTAAGCCTATCATTAAACCCTACTAAAAATATCTCTTTCCAGTTTTTGGGAAGCTTCCAGTCCTCATCATAGGTCGACCAGCTCCTTGGGAATGGATAGTCAAGCCACTCAAGCCACTTTGGGGCTGCTGCATGACAGTGAGTACCCTCTTTAAACTCAGGCTTTGTATCCATCCATTTCCTTCCAGGGGGCCTAAAACTTATGTTTGCTAATTCTTCTGGTTTTGGAATTGCTGCCATTTTTACTCCTCTTTAATTTGTTTTCTCAAAAACTCTGTCTCTGGAAATACAGGGGCATGACGGTTGCCACTCAATTTATTATAAAGCCTGGCCGCCTCTTCATCTGCCAATTCTTCAAGTTTTTCCTTTCCCAATTTCTTTGCCTCTTCTACTGATATCTCAAGTGGCAATCCAAACTTTGCCATATCTTCCCTCCAGTCATTTTCCTGATCAAGGTATGTCTTTACCCTTACAGGATAATTCCAAGGATTAACATGCCTCACTGCCCTGTTATTGTTTGCCAAATTCCTAGTCATACTCATAAATATCCCTGCCATATGTGCAAGCTTTGTAAATGGGAAATAGGCAAAAAATGAACTTACCAAAAATAGATGGACATAAAATATAACTCCAATGTGTTCCTTTGGTATATGAGGATGAAGACTTGCCAAACCCAAAGTTAGCTCCTTCACAGCAGTCATGTCCACCTTAAAGAAATATCGCATCAATATACCACTAATCCCTATTGCCAAAAGCCAAAATAGGGGGAGATAATCAGAAAAGAGGGAAATATATCGCAATTTTGGGTCAAAGATCCTTCTTAGCAAGAGATAAGTCAATGCTACTATAAGGACTATACCAGAGATATAGACTGCTGGTACATATAATTGAAAGAAGCTATCTATGTGTTCAACTAAACGCACAAACGAAGGCACAGGTTCCGTAAACAGCCAAAGGTGCCTTATCAGGATTACAAGGAATGAATAGTGAAATGCTATAGCCCCTAGCCATAGCCACTTACTTGACCAGTAAACAAGCCTTTTCTTTTCAGGATAGCTTGGCTCATCCCTCAACTGGGCCTTTATATTTCTAAAGAGGCTCCTAAAAAAGAATACCTCAAGGATCATCCTACCAATAACTTCCCATGTCGTAAATGGATTTTCAAGTCTATCTCTCAATGTCCTCTTAAGCCAAGGAAGGCTTTTTTGCTGTCCACAAGTTGTAGGTATACGGAAAGGAACAGGCGTGCGTGCCCATATCACTACCTTATAGACCATGCCTACAAAGAAGATCAGGATTGCTAAATAAGGTATAATTATCCCAAAAACAACCTCAAGACCTGCCGTCACCCCAATTATTGGAACAAAAATAAGCACTAAAACTAAGAAAAAAGAACAATACCATGCAAGATTAAAACTCATTTGCCTTCACCTCTTTGTTATTTTTCTGGTCTAAATCCACTACTAAGCCTGCCATTCGCAGCAGCCCACTTACCCTTCTTTTCACCTCATCTACCCTAAGCTCATAGAGTTTCTCCCGACGTCTCATATACACATCAAAACATAGAAGGGCCAATCCATCTATCCTAGACTCAATTTCCAATAACTCCTCAGGGACTCCCTTTTCTCTAATCTCCTTTTCTAACTCCTTTCTAATTGCTGTCTTTAGAAGAAAAATAAATGTAAGTGCCCCAGAGGGGAGAAAATCCTGGATTGCCCTGATGCTGATAACCCTATCAAGAAAGTAAGAGACCCTATCAGGTTCCATCCCATAAAGTAATGCCTCATAGATCCCCTTTATTCCTTCATGAAACTCATATGCTACAGGATTAGCAAAGCGATCCTTTTCCCTTTTTAAAAACCTTGCAGTCTCAGGTGGGTAAGTCTCAAATATCAAATTTAACCACCTTTCCAAAACGAGATGTCTTTTTTCTGATAAAAAACCTTGTAAATCCATACGGGTCATTGGAGATATATACACCAAGCAGGTTTCTTTGTCAAGAGAAAAATTAAATCACTTATGGACAACCAGGAAATTTGATGTTATTAAAATAAGAATAGAAAATGAGGATAAAGGTAAAGGTAATTACAAATGCAAAGGAAAATAGAGTTTTAGAGGAAAAAGGAGGATATAAGGTCTATTTGAATACTACACCAGTTCATGGAAAGGCAAATAAGGCCCTAATTGAAATTTTGGCAAGGTATTTTCATACAAAGAAGGGCAATATAAGGATAATCAAAGGTGAGAGGTCAAAGGAAAAGCATTTAGAGATTATTACATAACTTTTCTATTATCATTATTTGTATATCCATTACGTTTGTACCAGTTGGGCCAGTGATAAAAAGACTATTTATCTTTTTAAAAAAATTATAGGAATCATTCTCTTTTAAATACGCCTCTGGGGAAAGGCCCAAGTGCCTTGCCTGTAATATAGTATGGCCATCAACTATCGCCCCAGCAGCATCAGTTGGTCCATCCGTACCATCACTGCCAGCAGAGAGAAAGGTAATCCCAAGAACCCCCTCTATTGCCATGGCAAAAGCTAAAGCCAGCTCCATATTCCTCCCCCCCTTTCCCCTCCCTCTCACTGTAACAGTGGTCTCTCCCCCTGATATAAGGCACTGAGGGAAAGTGGTAGGACTATCCTTTGTCTTAAGGGCAATAGACGCAAGATAACTCCCTACATCCTTTGCCTCACCGCTTATCTGTGAAGAAATGATCCTTGGACAAAGGCCAAATTCCTCTGCCTTATCCCTAGCTGCCATTAATGCATTTTTATTGCTAGCAATGATAACATTCTCTACCCTGCTAAATATAGGGTCTCCCTCCTTTGGCGTTTCTGGAATAAGTCCCTTTTTACCTTCACTAAGAATACTTAAGATAGCTCTTGGTACCCTTTTTATAAGACCAAACTTTTCTAAGATATCTAATGCATCTCTATAAGTAGTAGAATCGGGGGAGGTAGGGCCTGATGCAATGGTCTCTAGTCTATCCCCAATTACATCAGAGATTATAAGGGAAATGGTCTTGGCTGGATAGGCAATCTCTGCCAGCCTTCCACCCTTTACCTTAGAGATGTGTTTCCTTACAGTATTTATCTCATTTATATCTGCCCCAGACCTAAGAAGGGCATTTGTAAGCCCTACCTTTTCATCTAACCCAATCCCCTCAACAGGGGATACAAGCAATGCTGAGCCCCCTCCTGAGATAAGGCATATGATTAGGGTCTTCTCATCTGTATTCTTAAGGAGGTTTATAATCTCCTCAGTCCCCTTTATCCCATTTTCATCGGGCAAGGGGTGCCCTGCCTCAATTATGTCTATCTTTTTCAAGATCCCACCATAACCATACTTTGTAATCACAATGCCCTTATTTATTAAATCCAATAGACAATCCTCTAGCCCCTTGGCCATAAGATAGGAGGCCTTTCCAAATCCAATAACTATAAAGGAGTTGTATTTACCTCTCTCATATTCCATCCTAATTTTTTCTGAGTATTTTTTAATTACAAGATAGGGGTCTACAGCCCTAAGTGCACCATAAAATATCTGCCTAAGTACCTCTTTAGTATGCATATTGCTACTTTTTTCCTTGACCAATTTATCAATAACATTTATACTCTGAATAATTTTAATTTTCAAATAGAGATAAATAAATGTCTGATTTTTATCAAACAGGGGTTATAAGTACCTTACATAGGCTAGGTAAACCAAGTCTAGAAAGGCTTGAGGCAGAACTCCTTTATTACTCAAAGGAGAGGCCCATTGCTCTTATCCTTCCATCTCTTTATTCTGAGCTAAAGGGAGAGGCACTAAAGGGCATAGTCAAAGAGCTTAAAGAAGTAAAATATATTAAAGAGGTTGTTGTCTCCCTTGGGCCCTGCAATGAAGAGGAATTTAAACATGCAAAGGAATTTTTCTCTGTCCTACCTCAAAAGACAAGCATCATCTGGATTACAGGCAAAAGAATAAACTCTATACTTGAGGCCATCGAGGCCTCAGGCCTTTGCTTGGGCGAAACTGGCAAGGGTAAATCGGTCTGGATAGCATATGGCTATGTCTTATCTAAGAAAGATCTATATGTAATTACCTTGCATGATTGCGATATCTTAACTTATAGCAGAGACATGTTGGCCCGTTTGTGCTATCCAGTAACAAATCCAAATCTGGATTATGAATTTTGTAAGGGGTTTTATAGCCGAGTAACAGACAGAATGCATGGAAGGGTAACTAGGCTCTTTTTTACACCTCTAATAAGGTCCCTTCAAAAAATCATAGGCTACCTCCCACTGCTTGTCTTCTTTGACAGCTTCAGATATGCACTAGCAGGGGAGTGTTCTATGATTGCGGATTTGGCAAGGGTGATTAGAATCCCAAGTGATTGGGGGCTTGAGGTAGGTATGCTGGCAGAGGTCTATAGAAACTGTGCTGTAAAGAGGGTATGCCAGGTAGATATTGCTGACAATTATGAACACAAACACCAAGAATTGTCTCCAGATGACTCGTCTAAAGGCCTATTTAAGATGTGTGTGGATTTATGCAAGTCCCTATTTAGAACCCTAGTCTCAGAAGGCATTGTATTTTCAAGGGGAATGATGAATACCATTATTGCTACCTATGGAAAAACAGCACAGGATATGCTTGAGAGGTATGAACATGATGCGGCTATAAATGGTCTTTACTTTGACCGTCATGCTGACTGCATGGCTGTTGAGACCTTTAGAAATGGCATAAAGTTGGCGGCTGAAATTATAATGAAAGACCCTTTGGGTGTACCTTTGATCCCAAGCTGGGACAGGGTCAGCTCGGCCCTACCAGGTATTTGGGAGGAGCTTAAAACAGCCGTTGAAGAGGACAATAGCTAATTACCACCTTTCTAAAAGATATGGTTTTAGGGCCTCAAACCTCTCACATTGTCTCTCAATTAGACACTCAGCATCATAAGTAGGCACATCCTTTGTCTCAATGATAAAGGAGGCAGTCCGCCCAAAATATATAGGGGCCAATGCCTCTAACAACCTCTCCCTTTCCTCCCCTTTGTGGTAGGAGATAGCAAAGTCATAGATAGTCTTTACCCACAAATCTATGGGGAAATTGAATTGATTTATCTCCAGGGATGCAACTTTGGCTATCCCCTCAAATGTCTCTGACATAAGTACTTTACTCAGATAGTCTTTATGCCTTTTGAATCCATCCTTAAATTTCTCTATCAAGGATTCAAGACTTACATTTACTGGCTCTGGGAATACCTCAGACCTAAATCCATAAATGGCGGTGGGTAAACTCCTATCAATTGTCTTCCAACGGGCCTCATAGCGCTCCATAAGTTCAAAGACCGTCCCTACTACTTGTTTAAACATAGGCTCTAAGGATTTTGCAGGGTCCTTTGGATCATGAATCTTTGCCCCTAAATATGATTGACATACCTTAAATCCCTCATTTATGGCCACAGTAGTCATCCAGATATCAATCCCATACCGAGCTACATCCGTCCCCCAAATGCCCCTTTTTAGATAGTGTTCAGTAAGACGACGTGAGAGCCCAAAGTCCCCTCCAATAGGCTGGCGGACCCTCTTTCCATAGAGGGCCCTGGTTAGGGGATAGACTATCATGTTTGTAATAGTCCCATCGTATTTGTGCCTAGAGTATATGGGGGTTACATAGTCATATCCTTTAATCAATATAGGGCCTAAAAGGTATTCTACCCACTCTGGCGTTATACTCCTAAGGTCTGCATCTACCAACATACAGGCCTTTGCCCCCAAGGCATGTGCAACCTTTAAGATGGCCTGTAAGGCACTCCCCTTGCCAGGTAAACCGTGATAGGCAGTCACTACCTGACAGGCAGGGTGGACTGGGTGTTCTATCAAGATGGTATCTAATTGGGAGTAAATGCTTATCTCGCCTACAATCTCCCTTGTCCTATCTGTAGAGCCCCCATCAGAATTGAGTAGTACTGATTTAAAGCGAGGGAAGTACTTTGCCAATCCATATTCAACTGCCTTAACTACCTGTGCAATCGTCCTTTCATTATTATAACTAGGTATACCGACAAGTATATCTGCCTCCCCTATATCCTTTACCTTCTCCTTGGCCTCATCATCCAGTTCAAAGATATCCTCTTTCTTAGAAGGCTTAGAAAAGATGTTGCGTAGTGATTGGACAAACCTCTTAAACCTTTCTTTCATAATCTAAATAAGTATTCAATTATCGCTTTATAAGAGTTAAATCGGGGCCTTAATTAAGGTCTCTGTCCCGGTAATGCCATCTATAATTCCGATCTTCTCAACGACAATTTCTGTTAGTGCCTCAATGTTTTCTGTCTCTATCATTGCAACTATATCATATCTTCCAAAAACAGCATAAGCATATTTCACACCACTTATCCCCCTTAGGGTCTCCAAAACCGTCTTTACTTTACCTGGGGAGGTATTAATTAGAACACCTGCTACCATCTTTTCCTCCTTAATCAATTTCTTTTTTATTTAAGTTTGTTCTAATAATAGACCTAACCTTATCCAAATTGGTCTTAAGCCTTATTAGTTTTTCATCTAGGGCCTTTGTTTTCTCCCTCTCCTTTTCTACTACGGCCTTTGGGGCCTTAGAAAGGAAATCTTCATTTGCCAATTTGCGTTGATGAATGGACAATTCCTTAACGATTTTGCCAATTTCCTTATCAAGCCTTCTCTCCTCTGCCTCTAGGTCTATAATACCCTTAAGGGGCATAAAGATCTCTATATCCTGCCAGAGTGAGGCAGATGAATATGTTGGCCTTTGGGCCTTTGGGGTCAGAAGGAGCTCCCCAATCACCCCTAAATGGGCAATAGGGGCCTTGTGTTTAGCTATCTTATCCAAGAGGTCCTTATTGCCAGACAAAATGATTTTTATCTTTGTACTGGGCGGGATGTTTATTTCTCCCCGCATATTTCTTATGGTCTTTACCAACCCTATCATAAGCTCCATCTCCTCTTTTGCACTTTCATCTCTAAGTTCCGGTCTATAAGTAGGATAGCTGCTTTCCAATATGCTTTCTCTCTCCCCTGGCAGATGATGCCAGATCTCCTCTGTTACAAAGGGCATAAATGGATGAAGTAGCCTTAAGATAGTAGATAAGGTCTCAAGCAATACCCCTTGTGTAATCCTTTTTTCCTCAAGGTCTCTTGATTGATAGAGGGTAGGCTTTATCCATTCTAGATACCAGTCACAGAACTCATACCATATAAAGTGATAGAGTGCATAGGCGGCTTTATCAAATTCATAGGCCTCTAGTGAATTCTTTACTGATTTAATCACATCCTGCAGTTGTGTAATTATCCAACGATCAGCCACACTCCCCCTCTCTGGCATTGGCTCTATATAGTTCTCTATATTAAGTAAGGTAAAACGTGCCGCATTCCATAACTTATTAACAAAATGGCGATACCCCTTAATATATTTTTCAGAGAGTTGGATATCCCTTCCTTGAACGGCCAAGGAGACAAGTGTAAATCTCAATGCGTCTGTGCCATATTTTTCCGTCATAACCAAGGGATCAATGACGTTTCCCTTGGATTTACTCATTTTTTGACCTTTTTCATCTCGGATAAGGGCATGGATATAGACATCATGAAAGGGAACCTCATGCATAAAGTGGAGCCCCATCATCATCATCCTTGCCACCCAGAAAAATAGGATATCAAAACCTGTGATAAGGACAGAGGTGGGATAAAACATCTTCAGTTCATTTGTATTTTCTGGCCATCCAAGTGTCCCAAAGGGCCAAAGGGCTGAGCTAAACCAGGTGTCTAAAACATCTGTCTCTTCTCTAAACTCCTTTCCCCCACATTTTTGGCAAATAACTGGCCTCTCTTTATCTACTATAATGTTACCACAATCCTTACAATACCATGCCGGGATTCTATGACCCCACCAAATTTGACGTGAGATACACCAATCCCTAATGTTGTACAACCACTCAAAGTATACCTTTTCCCAGTTGCTGGGTATTAAACGGGTCTTCTTCTCCTTTACAGCAGCAATAGCGGCCTGGGCCAATGGCTTAGTGCGTACAAACCACTGTTTGGAGAGCAATGGTTCTACTATTGTCTTGCACCTATAACAATGGCCCACACTGTGTTCTAAGGGTTCAATCTTCTCTAACAGCCCCTCCTCCTTTAGGTCATCTACAATCCTTTCTCTGCAAACAAATCGGTCTAACCCCTTGTATGGCCCAGCCTCATCTGTCATTTCCCCCTTCTCGTCAATGACCTTTATAGCAGGCAGATTATGCCTACTGCCAATCTCAAAATCATTTGGATCATGTGCAGGTGTAACCTTGAGGGCACCTGTCCCAAACTCCCTTTCTACATATGTATCAAAGATAATAGGGATTGGCCTATTTAGGATAGGGACAAGTACATATACGCCTTTTAGGTTCTTATAACGCTCATCCTCTGGGTGGACTGCTACGGCTGTATCCCCAAGCAGGGTCTCAGGCCTAGTAGTAGCTACTGTTATATATCCCCTTTTATCTTCCCTTAAATAGCGAATATAATAGAGATTGCCCTTATGGGGCTCATATTCTACCTCTAAATCGGCCAAGGCAGTTTGGCACCTCGGACACCAGTTTATGATATAGTCCCCTTGAAATATAAGACCCTCTTTATAGAGGTGGACAAATACCTCCTTTACAGCCTTTGAGAATCCCTCATCCATAGTAAATCTCTGGTATCTCCAATCGCAGGAACACCCCAAACGCTTTAATTGGTTAATGATACGATTCCCATAGTTTTCCTTCCACCTCCATACCTCCTTGATAAATTCCTCCCTACCCAACTCTTGGCGGGCAATGCCCCTTTGGGCAAGCTCCCTCTCCACTACATTTTGGGTAGCAATGCCTGCATGGTCTGTGCCCGGGATCCACAGCACATTATAACCCTTCATCTTTTTATAGCGGGCTATAACATCCTGCAGTGTGCAGTTTAGGGCATGCCCCATATGTAAAGAACCTGTCACATTTGGCGGTGGGATGACCATGGAAAAAACCTTTTCTTTCGATTGTAGGTCTGCCGAAAAGAGCCCCCTTTCTACCCAATAATTGTACCACTTTTCCTCTACTTTCGATGGTTCATAACTCTTCTCTAAGACCTTCCTCATATTTATCTTTGTCCTATGAATCCCTTAATCTTTTTTTAACCTTTCATGAATAAGGTCTGCAACCCTCTCTCCAGAGAGGAGCATCCCCCCAAATATGGGGCCCATGCGATAGGAACCAAATGTGGCATTTGCTGCCATCCCAGCAACAAACAGGCCTGGATAGGCCTCTTTTGTGTTCTTTAAGGTATCTGTCTCTCCAATCTCTGCCCAAAGTGGTTTTTCTCCCATTATCTTACCAGTAGGGGTGAGAAGTGTCTCCCCCATCTTCTTTTCAACAACCTTTACCACCTCTGTACCGTGGCCAGTGGCATCTATTACACATTGGGCACGGATAGTCAATGGATCTACCTCAAGCCTGGCCACCTCTATAGTTGACCAATTTATAACCAGGCCAACAATATGCCTCTCCCTTATTAAGACATCCTCTACACAAATGGCATTGAATATATTTACCCCTGCTCTACAGGCCTTAGAGCAGATAGTTGTTACTGCCTCTATAGCGTCTGCTGTATAATAGCCTTTGGAGAATGGCATTGTCTTTATTTTAAATTCATCTAGAATCCTCTTTCCCTCTGTTTGAACCACAATTTGATTAAACATCATCCCCCCACCCCACATACCACCACCAATGCTCAACTTTTTCTCAAAAATAGCCACTTTGTAGCCTTTTTTTGCCAAATAATAACCAGCTACCAACCCAGAGGGGCCTGCACCCACAATGGCTACATCTAGTGTTAAACAACCCTTTAGCTTCTCTATAAATCTCTCTATGATGGCCTGGGTTATAATAATCTCATCTAGTGGCATGTTCGTCCCCTTTTAATCTGCATAATTTTCTAATATCTCAATGGCCCCATAGGCACATGCAGAAAGGCAATGCTTACACACAATACACCTCTCCTTTTCAAATGATACCCTCATTGTCTTTCTATCAACCACAAAGCATTGGCTGGGACAACCTGGTACACAGGCCGTGCAATGGACACACCTCTCCCTGAGCCAGTGAATCCCCTCAATGACTGGTTTAATCCTTACCCCTATTCCACTTAAATAATTCTTTGCACTTTCTAGTGCGCCCTTTTCCCCTTGGACCTCTATCACCAAACGCCCCTCCTTTCCAGGTGTTACACTTGCCTTAAGGATGTTTATCATTAAATCATAATCATGAATAAGGTGATAGGTAATAGGCCTATCTACTGTCTGTTCAGGGAAGATAAGGAGATATTTTCTTTTAACTTTCATTATTTAACCTATCTATTGTTATGGCAGGCTGTGTCAATGTAAATCTTCCTTGCCTTATCCATTCTTTCAGTGTATTTGCAATCTCCCTTGCCCTAGCATAGCTTGAGAATGTACAAGTAGGCACTCTCTTTCCAAGGATTTTGGTACTGCCACTCTTAAGCTCCTCATAGCTTACCTCTGCCAGGATCTCATCCTTACCATTTGGATAGGCCTCACTATAATCTACTACAGGCATGATGATATCCTTATTTGCCACCAATGTATAGGATAAGATCTCCTCATTTAATAAGGGAATGGGTATGCCTATCCCCACGGCAAGGCTTACGCCATAGCCCCTTAGGGATACCCCCCTCAAAAAATGGCTACTCATCTGCTTTAGGTCTCCAATGAGGGCCAAGGTGCCAGCAGGGCCTTTTGGGATTCCCCTCTCTGTCCTTGGAGAATTTGGTGTATGCTGTGTTCCATGCCAAATGATATAGCCAATCCCACCCCCTAAAAATACACGTGTCCCTATGCCTATAGTCTTATAGTATGGGTCATTCATAAGTGGAGAGAGCATTCCAGCAGTGGCATAGTGGGCACTGCCCAGTTTGGGTAGGAGGACACCCATGTAGGTATATATCACCTTATCTGAAAGGTTAACAGCCACATTATAGTTTTGATAACTATTCCTAGGGTTAAGGAGGATGGCATCATTTAGATTCTTTAAATTGATAAGACAGCTATACTCTTTGCGAGGGTAACAATGAGTCCCATAGGCAAAGACAGAGAGTTTTATATCCTTTCCACTTACCAAATCCTCAATTATATGTCCACCTCCATATTTAAATGCACCAGGGTACACCTTATTTCTAGGGTCCTCTTCTGGTAAGGCGCTTGCACCCAAATAGATATCCGCGGCCGCCAGTCCACTATAGGCAGGGACATTGTTTAAGTAAACAGCCCCTGCCTTAATTTTTGGCTTGGGCTGGGAGAAATTTAGCAATACCCCAGAGGAACACATAGGGCTAAATGTGCCTGTTGTAACTACATCTACTTCTTCTAGTGTCTTTTTTATCCCCTTTTCTTTTACTATACTCAATATCTCCTCTGCGGTCACCACAACTACCTTTCCGCTTTTTATCTTCTGGTTAATCTCTTCTATAGTCTTCATATCTAACTCTCACCTAGTTCCTTTTCCAGTATTCTATAGGTTACCCTTTCCTGTAATTTCCTCAACCCTGGGCTCAATTCTATTGGGAACTCCTTTTTTGGTTCTAATTCCTTTAATTCTTCATCTAACTTTAAAAATTCTTCAAAGAACCTCTCTCTTATCTCTTCTAAGGAATCAGGTGGTGATACCCTCTTTCCCCCTCTCATCACAGGCTGCAAGATGGGTTCCCCCTCCTCTATAGGCTCATGACGCAAGGCAATTACATCCTTCTTTAGCCTTCCATTCTCTACAAAACGGTAGATCTGTTTCTCATCCACTAAGGTCTCCTTTCCAGCACTGAGTTTTAGAACAGGCCTATTATTATATTTAACCAACTTGTAGGCAATGTCCGTATAGGGGGCATCTGCAGAGACACCCATCTTGGTGCCAACACCAAATGCATCTATTTCTGCCCCCTTTTCTATCACCTCAGCAATCTTATATTCATCAAAACCCCCACTGACAAATATTGAGACATCATTCAAACCAGATTCATTTAAGACCTTTCTTACCTGCCTACTTAGTGAAGGGGTATCCCCACTGTCTAAACGTACACCCTTTAATTTCAACCCCCTCTCCCTCATCTCCTTTCCTACTGCGGCCGCTTTATAGGCACCCGTAATAGTATCATAAGTATCTATTAAAAGCACTGTATTTTCAGGAAATACTTTGGAAAATGCACGGAATGCAGAAAGCTCCTTATCAAAGCTAAGGATAAATGAGTGGGCCATTGTACCAAATGTAGGGATATTGTAAAGCCTTCCTGCAAGGACATTGCTTGTCCCCATAAAACCAGCTATATAGCTTGCCCTTGCTACCTTTAGGGCAGCATCGGTGCCGTGTGTCCTCCTCAATGAAAAGTCCACCAGCTTTCTCCCCTTTGCTGCATAAAGGCACCTAGATGCCTTAGTGGCAATACTTACTTGAAAATTAATGGTGTTGATAATCAAAGGTTCTACTAACTGGGCCTCAATGATTGGGGCTGTAACCTCCAAGATTGGCTCATCTTTAAAAAATATCCTCCCCTCTGGGATGGCAAATACATCTCCTGTAAAACGCAGGTTACTTAGATAATGTAAAAAATCGGGGGAAAACAGTTTGGTATTTTCTAAATAATCCAAATCCTCTTTAGAGAATTTCAAATTTTCTAAAAATGTCAATACATCATCTAGACCTGCACTAACAAAATAGCGGCGATTAGGTGGATATTTTCTAATAAAGAGGCTGAATGTAGCCTTTGTAAACATATTATATTCAAAGTAGCAGGCAGCCATGGTAAGCTCATAGAGGTCTGTAAGTAGGGCTAGGTTATCAGGACGTGCAAACATTTTTTGATAAATACCCCTTTATTTTCATTTTTGCAATACTTATAATCATGGCATGATCCAAATTCTTTTGATTTTATTAGTAGCATTCTCTTCTGTCTTGGGATGTGCAACAGCAAATCTTACCAAAGGGCAGATAAGGGAAGATTTGATAAAGGCATTAAACAATATAGATAGCTATTGCTATAAGATGCAGATGTATATGGAGACATCCATATCTGGGGAAGATGGAAAGGACATTGTAAAATCAAGCGGGAATGCCTATGTGGATGTCAAAAACAAAAGGATAAAGGTATTAATCAATATGAATGAAATCAACAAGGCAAGATCCAAATTAACCAAAACCGAGATATACATTTTTGATACCACGGAATACCTTCATTTATGTAGTGATGGAAAATGGGATAATTGGGTAAAGTTTGAGGTATCTAGAGATAAATTTGAGAGTGAGAATCAGGTTGAGAAACAAATAAAGCTTGCTGTGCTCTCTAAGATAAAAAGTTTAAAGGCAAAAGACAATTATTATCTACTAAACATTGAACCTGAGAAAGAGGCCTTCTGGAAGTTGGTAATGGAACAAGAGGAAGAACACCCTCTCTTAAAACTGCTCAATTTAGACTATGAAGATGTAATTAAAGAGGCAGATATGAATATCTGGATAGAAAAGGGAATACTTTTCCCCATAAGGTGTGTCTTGAAAATGAGGGCCATAATTGAGGGGGAAATAATGAAAGAACCATTTAGAATGACGATTAATGTAGAAAAGGTCTATAAATATTATGATTATAATAAATCAATAGCTCTTAAGTTACCTGAAGAGGCAAAGAAAGCGAAGGTCTATGAGGAGGAATGGGATTAAAAAAGCCCCTCTAAAATAGAGGGGCCAAAGGCTTTTTTACTCACCACCCAACATATAGAGCCAGATCCTGTCTTTATCAACACTTTGAGTTATAGGAAGACCCGTATCCATCCAGGAGACTGAGTCATCCGGGTCATCTATATCATCTGTTACTGTTTCAAGTGAAATTCCGGGTCCTGGATCAGGTAGCCTTCCAGGATAGCCCCTATAACCCTTTTCATTTGGGTCTACGCTACTGCTTCCCTGAAATCCACCACTGCCACCCTTACCATTTTCTTCATTCTTAAGTGGATTATCAATCTCATAGATTGTATAATAGTCCTCTCCTAATTCCTCTTCCAAATATTCTGCAGCATGGGTGCTCCTGTGGCCACTTCTGCACATAAGTATTAGGGTTGAACCCTTAGGGAATGTCCTCTTTACAAGCTCAAGGAATAGGTGTTTAACCACTATACCGCCAGCCTTGACCTTTCCATCAGTCTCTACAAATTGATATGCCCAGATCTTCCATGGGATATTATAAGGTGTTGTCCCATCAGGCAGCTTGCATGTCCCTACCCAGAGAAACTCTGCTGTTGTCCTAACATCTATAAGGTAGGCATTAGAATGAGAAGCCAACAACTCATATGCCTCTTGCGCAGTCAGCGTTTCATAGGCCCTTGCACTGCTTATTAATAACCCAAATACTAAAAACATAACTACTAAAACCCCACTCACCTTTTTCATTTCCCATCGCCTCCTTTCTTTAATTATTTCATTCAGATTTCTAATCTATTCATCACCTCCTTTCATCTAATCTGTAAATTCCTCAACCTCCCCTTCCCTGATCTCCTTTATTATTGCC
>JAGGTC010000114.1 GCA_021163945.1 Deltaproteobacteria bacterium
ACAGAGAAGGGAGAACAATATGTAGAGGCAATGGGGCAAGGTTAAGAAGGTCTAACACCCTTCCATTGGAATCTACTTGAGACAAGTCACAACCCTTTTCATCAAAAGAAAACTCCTGTGGTGATTTTTTGACACAATTCTAAGTGAGTCTTGACTTACATAGATACTTAGGATATTCTAGATTAAAGCGAGAGTGGCGGAACTGGCAGACGCGCAGGACTTAGGATCCTGTGGGTAAAACCGTGCGGGTTCGACTCCCGCCTCTCGCATATGGGGACTATGGAGATTAAGGTAGAGGAGCTAAGTAGTGTTAAGCGTAAGTTAGAAGTAGTAGTGCCAAAGGAAAAGGTTGATGAAGAGATAGAGACAATCTGTCAGGATCTAAAAAAACGGGTAAAGGTAAAGGGCTTTCGACCTGGAAGGGTGCCTATTCCTATCCTAAAGCGTATTTACCATCAGGATGTGATAAGTCAAGCAATGTTAAAGATTATTGAGAAGACATACCAAAAGGCCCTGGATGAGGCAAAACTAAAGCCACTATTTGAACCCACAATCTCCCCTGAGGCACTGGAGGAGGGTAAGGCATTTAAATATGCAGTTACATTAGAGGTAATGCCCGATATTAAATTAGGGGAATATAAGGGCCTGGAGGTAGAAGTGCCCTTAGTAGATATTGATGAGGATACCGTAAATAGAGAGTTAGAGAAGCTGAGGGAGACCCATGCCGAGGTTGGAGATATTAAGGAAGAAAGGCCTTTAAAATTGGGGGACTATGCTATCCTTGATTTTCAAGGATATATTGGGGAAACACCTATAGATAACCTTAAGGCCAATGATTTTATGGTAGAATTGGGAGGTCAACAATTACATGAAAATATAGAAAAGTCATTATTGGGGATGAAGAAGGGAGAAGAGAAGGTTGTTAAGCTTAAATACCCCAAAGATCACCAAGACCCTAACTTAGCAGGTAAGGAGGTAGAGCTTAAAATAAAGGTAAAGGATATCAGGGAAAAGATTTTACCAGAGTTAAATGACGAATTTGCCAAACAGGTTGGAGATTATGAAAATTTAGATCAATTAAAAGAGGCAGTTAAAAGGGACATTGAACAACGTGTAAAGGCGGCCAGGGATGCCTATATTAAAGATAAAATTATCTCTCAGTTGATAAAGGAGACAGAGATTGAGGTCCCAGAAGGTTTGGTAGAACAGGAGCTTCATTTGATGATAGATAGGGCCTCTAGGTTTTCATCTCCACATATCAAAGAGCACCTAGACCTTGAAAAGATGAAGAAGGATTTGCGTCCATTGGCAGAGGAGAAGGTAAAAATGCACTTAATTTTGGGAAAGATTGCTGAGCTAGAAAACATTAAGCCAACAAAGGAAGAACTAGATGAAAATCTATCCGCAGTGGCCTCCCAGCTTAAGAAAAGTGTGGAGTCCCTGAGGGGCTCTTATGCAGAGGAGAGGTTAAGGGTGCATATCATAGAGGAGAAGACATTGAAATTTCTTAGAGATCATGCCAAAATTATAGAAAAAAATATGAAAAAAAAGGATGATGAAAAATGAGTCTTATTCCCATTGTTATTGAACAAACAGGACGTGGAGAGAGGGCCTATGATATTTATTCACGCCTCCTAAAGGATCGAATAATATTTCTGGGGGATGCCATAGATGATGCCATTGCCAATCTCATAGTTGCCCAATTGCTCTTTTTAGAATCAGAGGATCCAGATAAGGATATCCATTTTTATATCAATTCACCGGGGGGGATTATCACTGCGGGTTTGGCCATTTATGATACTATGATGTACATTAGGTGTCCTGTCTGCACATATTGTATAGGGCAGGCATCCAGCATGGCAGCCGTATTACTTGCAGCTGGGATTAAAGGGAAGAGATATGCCTTACCCCATTCCCGCATATTGATTCACCAACCATTGGGGGCCTTTCAAGGACAGGCCGCTGAAGTTGAAATCCAGGCAAGAGAAATTTTGCGTTTAAGGGAGGTTGTAAATAAGATTTTGTCTAAGCATACCGGGCAACCCTTAGAAAGAATACAACAAGACACAGAGAGGGATTTTTATATGGACGGTGAGCAGGCCTGCCGATATGGCATAGTTGATGCGGTGATCTCAAAGAGGGAGACAGAAAAGGTGGCTATTGCCTTGGGAGGTGTTTAAATGGTGAGGAAGAATAAATCTAGAGAGAAAAAGTTGTGTTGTTCATTTTGTGGCAAGAGCCAGGATGAGGTGAGAAAACTCATTGCCGGGCCTTCGGTTTATATATGTGATGAGTGTGTTGAGCTCTGCAATGAGATCCTAGCTGAGGAATATGAGACAGAGGGCATAGGCCCAAGCTACAACCTACCAAAACCTGCACAAATAAAGGCATTCTTAGATGAGTATGTTATTGGACAGGAAAAGGCAAAGAAGATGCTCTCTGTGGCTGTCTATAACCACTATAAACGCATCTACAGTCGTGTGGAATTGGATAATGTAGAACTACAAAAGACTAATATTTTACTCATTGGGCCTACAGGGTGTGGCAAGACCCTGCTTGCCCAAACATTGGCAAAGTTTCTTAATGTACCCTTTACCATTGCCGATGCAACTACACTAACAGAGGCAGGCTATGTAGGGGAAGATGTAGAAAATATTATCCTTTATCTACTTCAGGCAGCAGACTATGATATTGAGCGTGCCTCACAAGGCATTGTTTATATAGATGAGATAGATAAAATAGCCCGCAAAACAGATGGACCTTCCATTACCCGAGATGTTTCGGGTGAGGGGGTACAACAGGCCCTGCTCAAGATTGTAGAGGGGACTATAGCCAATATCCCCCCAAAAGGGGGTAGAAAACACCCTCAGCAGGAATTTTTAAAGGTGGATACAACAAATATCCTATTCATATGCGGGGGGGCATTTGTGGGCTTAGAAGATATTGTAAGGTCACGTATTGGCAGCAAAGGGCTAGGATTTGGAGCAGAGATTAGGAGTAAAAAAGGGGAAAAGGTAGGAGAGGTCTTAGAAAATGTGCAACCAGAGGATTTGATTAGATATGGGATGATTCCTGAATTTGTTGGTCGTTTCCCCGTGACTGCAATTCTCTATGAACTTACTGAGCAGGACCTAGTGGATATCCTTGTCAAACCCAAAAATTCAATCATCCGTCAATATCAAAAATTGTTCAAAATGGAGAATGTAAGTTTGAGATTTACTGATGCAGCCTTGCATGAAATTGCCAAACAGGCTATAAAGCGTAATACAGGGGCAAGGGGGCTGAAGACTATAATTGAAAATATACTTTTAGATACGATGTTTATATTACCAGACCTAGAGAGTGTTAAAGAGTGTGTAATTGATGAAGATGTAATCCTAAGTGGTAAATCACCCCTTATTGTTTATGAAAGTAAGGCAAAAACAGCCTAATTTTGACCTTCCTTTTCTAGGAAAAAGTGATTATAATAAGTAGGAGGCTTAGATGTTCTTTTTTAACCGTAATAAAACAAATAACCCACAGAGGGATATTATTAACCTTCCCTTACTGCCTTTAAGGGATGTAGTAGTCTTTCCCTATATGGTCATTCCACTCTTTGTAGGAAGGAAGTGTTCTATTGCGGCACTAGACCATGCTATGACACTGGGGCGGACTATCTTCTTGGTATCACAGAGAAAGGCCCAAGTAGATGAGCCTAAAGAAAGGGACCTTTATACTGTAGGTACCATAGGAAGTATTCTACAACTTTTGAGATTGCCTGATGGAACAGTAAAGGTACTTATAGAGGGGAAGCAGAGGGGGCGTATTATTAGATATTTGCCCAACCAAGATTTCTTCCTGGCGGAGATAGAAAAGATAGATGATTCTTATGTCCCTACCGTAGAGACAGAGGCCCTTGTTCGTTCTCTCGTATCTGCCTTTGAGGAATATGCAAAGCTTAATCCAAAGATTACAAATGAGATAGTAAATATGGTTACATCTGCTGAGGAGCCCCCTCGGTTGGCTGACATTGTTGCTGCACACATTTTTATCAAAGTAGACAAAAAACAACAGATTCTAGAGACATTTGATGTAAACAAGAGGATGGAACTGGTACTAGGCCTTGTACGTGGTGAAATCGAGGTAATAAGGACAGAGCAACGCATTAAGGCACGTGTTAAAAAGCAGATGGAGAAGACCCAGAAAGAATATTATCTTACAGAGCAGATGAAGGCCATCCAAAAGGAGATGGGAGAGGGAGAGGAGTTAAGGGATGAGATCAAGGAGTTAGAAAGGAAGATAAAGGCCAAACCTATGTCTAAGGAGGCAAAGAGAAAGGCACTTCATGAACTCAAAAAACTAAAGATGATGGCCCCCATGTCTGCTGAGGCTACAGTGGTAAGGAACTATATAGACTGGCTCATTTCCTTACCTTGGAATAAAAAGGCAAAGGTGAGGTTGGACCTTGATGAGGCCAAACGTATATTGGATGAAAATCACTATGGTTTAGAAGAACCAAAGGAGCGTATCTTAGAGTATTTGGCTGTACAGCACCTGGCCAAAAAGGTAAAGGGTACTATCCTCTGCTTTGTAGGCCCACCAGGTGGTGGGAAGACATCCTTGGCAAGGTCAATAGCACAGGCTACAGGGAGGGAGTTTGTACGTCTTTCCCTAGGTGGGATACGCGATGAGGCCGAGATCAGAGGGCACAGGAGGACCTATATTGGGGCACTTCCAGGAAAGATCATCCAATCCCTCCGTAGGGTAAAGACCAATAATCCTGTATTCTGTTTGGACGAGATTGACAAGCTTGGCACAGATTTTAGAGGGGACCCTGCAGCGGCCCTCTTGGAGGTATTGGACCCAGAACAAAATTTTGCCTTTAATGACCACTATTTAGATGTAGACTATGACCTCTCTGAGATATTTTTCATTACTACAGCAAATACACTATACACTATACCTTGGGCATTGCAGGATCGGATGGAGATTATAAGACTGCCCGGTTACACAGATATTGAGAAATATCATATTGCTACAAAATTTTTAATACCTAAACAAATAAAACAGTGTGGCCTTAGAGAAGATCATATTTCCTTTTCAAACAGTGCCATATATGAGATTATTCATTCCTATACAAAAGAGGCAGGTGTAAGGAATCTAGAGAGGTGTATTGCCTCTGTCTGCCGTAAAGTTGCCAAGGAGATAGTAAGAAAGGGGGCACAGACAAAGATACATGTGACTAAGGCAGGATTAAACAAATACCTAGGTGTTCCGAAGTACCGTTTTGGTCAGAGGGAGGAAAAAGACGAGGTAGGTGTAGCTACTGGCTTGGCATGGACAGAACTTGGTGGTGAATTGCTGCAAACTGAGGTTGCAATAATGCCTGGGAAGGGGAAGTTAATTGTTACAGGAAAGTTGGGAGAGGTAATGCAGGAATCGGCACAGGCAGCCCTGAGCTATGTACGTTCAAGGGCTATTAGCTTTGGCCTAGAACCAAACTTTTATGAAAAATATGATGTTCACATCCATGTGCCAGAGGGTGCTGTGCCAAAGGATGGCCCCTCTGCAGGTATTACTATGGCCGCTGCCCTGGTCTCTGCCCTGACCAAGGTAGCAGTGAGAAAGGATGTGGCTATGACGGGTGAAATTACCCTCCGTGGAAAGGTCTTGCCCGTTGGTGGTCTGAAAGAGAAGTTATTGGCTGCACATAGGGGGCGTATTAAAAAGGTCATAATCCCCAAGGAGAATAAGAAGGATCTGAGGGAGATACCAAACAAGATTCTAAAGACACTTGAGGTTGTCTGTGTTGGCCACATGGATGAGGTGCTTAAGGAGGCCCTAAGTACAGAGCTTCCTATAAAAGAACCTATTATAAAACCAAAGCCTGTTGAGACACATACATCAGATCGACCTAGATTAATGCAATAATATCCTTTTTCTTGACATCTGTCTTTTCCTTTGTAAAATCAACCAAGTTTGAATTATGTTTTTAAAGAGAGAGGACACAGCTGTTCTTGTAATAGATATACAAGAGAGATTGCTGAAGGCAATGGATAATTATAAACAGCTATTAAAGGATACCATCAAACTTTTAAAGGGCTGTACAATTTTAAGACTACCTATATTGGCTACCGAACAATATCCTAAAGGGCTTGGGCCTACTGTGCCAGAGCTTGCAAGCCTCATCCCTGATGAGAATATCTATTCTAAGAATAGCTTTTCTGGCTATATCCCAGCTATAAAAAATCATTTAAATACCTGGGCTAAAAGAAGTATCCTCTTGTTAGGTATAGAGGCCCATGTCTGTATCTTTCAAACATGTTGTGATCTGTTAGAGGATGGGTATAGTGTATATATCCCGATAGAATGTGTTTCTTCACGCAGTCACCTCCATGCTAAAAATGCCTTAAGATTGATGGATAAGATTGGTGCGTGGATTGTTAATGTAGAAATGGTTCTATTTGCTCTCTTGAAAACCAAAGATGCACCAGAGTTTAGGCAAATTTTAGATTTATTAAAATAGAGGGTTAAAAAGATGAATCTTTGCATAGTTGGTCCAGGCTATGTTGGGCTAGTTACCGCTGCCTGCTTTGCAGAGATGGGAAATGATGTAGTGTGTATAGGCAGAAGGGAAGATCCTATAGAAATGCTAAATAAGGGGATCTTGCATATCTATGAGCCAGGACTGGAGGAGTTAATAAGACGTAACTTAAAGGATGGCCGCCTGCGTTTTTCACACAATCTAAAAGAGGGGATTGAGGCTTCATCTATTATCTTCATTGCCGTAGGTACACCTTCTAATAGGGATGGTTCTTGTAATTTGAAATATGTGTTTGAAGTGGCTGAGGAGATTGGAAGGTCAATGAATAGCTACCGCATTATAGCTATAAAATCCACAGTCCCTATAGGGACAGCAAAAAATGTTGAAAAAATCATTAAAAGGCAACTTTCTTTAAGGGGTCTTGATATAAAATTTGACGTAATCTCTAATCCAGAGTTTTTAAAGGAAGGGGATGCAATAAGTGATTTTATGAAGCCAGATAGGATCATCATTGGCACATCTAATGAGGATGTAGCAAGGATTATGAAAGAGCTATATGCCCCGTTTGCTAGGTCAAGGGACAAACTTATTGTTATGGACCAGTGTAGTGCAGAGATGACAAAGTATGCAGCCAATTGTATGCTTGCTACAAAGATCTCCTTTATCAATGAAATTGCCAATATCTGCGAGATGGTAGGTGCTGATGTAACGCTTGTAAGAAAGGGAATAGGTGCTGATCATCGCATTGGCTATTATTTTATCTACCCAGGGATAGGTTTTGGTGGCTCATGCATCCCCAAGGATCTGAATGCCTTAATTCATGTAGCCAATGAGCATGGTGTTGAGCCAAGGCTCCTTAAGGCAGTGAGGGAGATAAATGAGAGGCAAAAGTTGATCCTGGCAGAAAAGATAATCTCTTATTTTCAAAAAAGGGGTGGGGTATCAGGAAGGCATATTGCCATCTGGGGGCTCTCCTTTAAACCAAATACAAGTGATATGAGGGAGGCACCTTCAATAAGCATCATCTCCAAATTGATCGAGGCAGGTGCCTATATCTATGCCTATGACCCTATAGCCACCCCTACAGCAAGGGAGGTCTTTGGCAACAAGATAAGATATGCCAAGAGTGCATATGAGGCACTAAAGGGGGCCCATGCATTGGCCCTTGTGACTGAGTGGAATGAATTCCGTTATCCAGATTTTGATCGCATGTCTTCACTTATGGCAGAAAGGGTGATATTTGATGGTAGAAACCTCTATAATCCTCATGAATTAAAGAAGAGGGGATTTATCTATTTTGGGATAGGGCAAAAATGATCCAAAGGGTAAGGGGTTTTAGGGATATCCTCCCACCGGATATTAACAGGTGGCAATATGTAGAAAACACTGCCAGAAATATCCTGGAGAACTATGGTTTTAGAGAGGTAAGACTGCCAATTTTAGAAAGGACTGAGCTATTTTTACGCAGTATTGGAGAGACAACAGATATCGTAGAAAAGGAGATGTATAGTTTTATTGATAAGGACAAGTCACCTGTTACATTGAGGCCAGAGGCCACAGCAGGGGTAGTGAGGGCATTTATCCAACATGGCCTCTACAATCAGATTTGGGCAAAGAAACTCTATACCATAGGCCCTATGTTTCGTAGGGAGAGGCCACAGAGGGGAAGATACCGTCAATTCTGGCAGATAAATGCAGAGATAATCGGTTATGGAGGCCCCCTTGCTGATGCAGAGATTATCAGCGCCTTGGATATGATTCTAAAGGCATTAAAGATTAAGGGCTATGAAATTCAATTAAATTCCCTAGGGTGCAAGGGGTGCAGGCCTTATTTTAAAGAGGCACTTATGGACTATCTAAGCAATAAGGTGGAGGGGCTTTGTCCGGATTGCAGGCGTCGTCAAAAATTAAATCCGCTTAGGGTATTTGACTGCAAGGTAGAGGGCTGCAGAAAGATAATATTAGATGCCCCAAGGATTATAGACTATCTTTGCCCTGATTGTCAGAGACACTTCATAGAGGTCCAAGACTATTTAAGGCAGATGGGTATAGAATTTAAGATGAACCCTTATCTTGTAAGGGGGTTAGATTATTATACAAGGACTACATTTGAGGTCATTGCCCCTGGGATTGGTGCACAGAATGCTATAGCAGGTGGTGGAAGGTATGATGAGCTTATAAAGGAATTGGGGGGGAGGCCAACGCCAGCCATTGGTTTTGCCATTGGTATAGATAGGCTGCTTTCTTTACTTCCAGATATTGAGGAAAATAGGCGTCCTCTATTATTTTTGGCCCTTTTAGATGATGAGGGTGTTAAGATAGGGCTAAATTGGGCAAGGAAGTTAAGGCAGAAGGGGATTTGGGTAGAAATGGGTTACAATAGATCTAGCCTTAAGTCTCAAATGAATAAGGCAAATAAATTAAATGCAAGATTCGTACTAATTATTGGTGAAGAGGAGAGGAAAAAGGGGAGGGCAATCCTTAGGAATATGGATACAAAGGTGCAGGTAGATGTCCCTATCTCCCCTGATGAGGGCATCCCTTCATTTTTAAGCCAAATAAAAAATAAGGAGGAAACTTGGTCAAGTTAGATATTATTGGGGACTGGCAGCGCACTCACTATTGCGGGGAGCTTACGCAGTCCCATACAGGCCAAGAGGTAACACTAATGGGCTGGGTGCAGAGGAGGAGGGATCATGGTGGTGTAATATTTGTTGACCTCCGTGATAGAACTGGGATTGTACAGATTGTCTTTAACCCAGAGATAAGTGTAGATGCCCACAAAAAGGCCCATGCCCTAAGGTCAGAGTGGGTATTGGCCGTAAAGGGGAAGGTTTACAGAAGGCCAGAGGGGATGGAAAACCCAAAAATCTCCACAGGCTATATAGAGGTAATGGTAAGTGAGCTAAAAATCCTCAACACCTCAATTCAGCCCCCTTTTCTTATTGAGGACTCTATAGATGTAGGTGAGCCTATAAGGCTTTCTTATAGATACTTGGACCTTCGTAGACCAAGGCTACTAAAGAATATCATTAAGAGGCACCTTGCTACCCAAGCAGTACGCCAATATTTCAGCAGCCATGGGTTTATAGAGGTTGAGACCCCATTTCTGGCAAAGAGCACCCCAGAGGGGGCAAGGGACTTTCTGGTACCATCTAGGCTTAATCCAGGAAAATTCTATGCACTCCCACAGTCCCCCCAGCTTTTTAAACAGCTACTTATGGTTGCTGGGATAGATAGATATTTTCAGATTGTACGTTGTTTTCGCGATGAGGACCTAAGGGCGGATAGGCAACCAGAATTTACCCAAATAGATCTAGAGATGTCCTTTGTAACAGAAGAGGACATCATAGCTGTAAGCGAGGGTCTAATGAAAGAGCTTTGTAAAGAGGTATTTGATATAGAGGTATCTATACCATTTCCCTCTTTTAGCTATGAAGAGGCTATGGCACTCTATGGCTCAGATAGGCCAGATATAAGATTTGATCTAAAGCTTAAGGACCTTACAGAGATCTTTTCTGATTCAAATTTTAAGGTATTTTCTGAGACAGTCAAGGAAGGTGGCCTGATCAAGGCCATAAATGTCAAAGGGGGGGCATCTCTCTCTAGAAAGGAGATAGATGAACTTACAAGGTTTGTGATGCAATTTGGGGCAAAGGGGCTTGCCTGGATAAAGGTAAAGGGAGGTAATTTTCACTCCCCCATTTCAAAATTCCTCTCCTTGGGTGAAAAGGAGGCATTAAGAAAGGCACTAAACTTAGAGGATGGGGACTTAGTATTCTTTTCAGCAGATACACCAGAGGTAGTCCACAACTGCCTTGGGAATCTGAGGGTAGAAATTGCAAAGAGGATGAGACTCATACATGAAGATAGGTTTTGTTTTTGTTGGATAAGGCACTTCCCTATGTTTGAATATGATAGTGCAGAGGGTCGCTGGACCACCGTCCACCACCCCTTCACCATGCCCATTGAAGAGGAGATTAGTTATCTACCAGATGAGCCAGAAAGGGTACATTCCCACTCCTACGATATTGTATTAAATGGGGTTGAGATAGGTGGGGGAAGTATCCGTATCCATAGAAGGGATATCCAAGAGATGGTCTTTGATATCATCCAGATTGGAAAGGAGGAGGCCCAAGAGAAGTTTGGATTTCTCTTGGAGGCACTGGACTATGGTGCCCCACCACATGGTGGCATTGCATTTGGGTTTGACCGCCTCCTTATGTTGCTTTGCGGTTGTGGTAGCATTAGGGATGTCATTGCATTTCCAAAGACACAAAAGGCAACTTGCCTTACAATGGATGCACCTTCAAAGGTAGAGGCCCAACAACTAAAAGAACTCTCCATAAAATTGGATTTAAAATAAATGAAGCCAAGGGTAAAGATAGAGGTCTCTGCAGGTGGTGTGGTCTATAGGGTCTTAAATGGGATTGAGGTAGTCCTTTGTCGTCATGATACACTAAAGGGGAAGGAGGTTTGGAGTCTGCCAAAGGGGTGGGTAGAGAGGGGGGAAGGGGTTGAAGAGGCAGCACTTAGGGAGGTAAGGGAGGAGACAGGGCTAGATGCCAGGATTGTCAATAAGATAGATAAAATTAGTTATTGGTTTTTTAATCCAAAGGAGCATGTAAGGGTAAAAAAGACTGTCTATTTTTATCTTATGGAGCCTATCTCTGGGGATACATCAAGGCATGACCTTGAGGTAAAGGAAGTAAGATGGTTTCCGATTGAAGAGGCAATCTCCCTCTGTGCCTACCCAGGGGAGAGGTCTGTTCTAAAGAAGGTTAAAGAAACTTTATAATGGGCCTTTATTATTGGTATTCATCTATCATGGGCTACCTAAAAAGGGCCGATGTTAAAAGGTGGCTAGAAGAGATTAGTGAAGGGACGCTAAGGAGGGTAGGGATTAAAGAGGGGCAGGTTTTATTAGACTTTGGCTGTGGGATGGGATATTATACTATACCATCAGCAAGGATTGTGGGAAGAGAGGGGAGGGTGTATGCAATAGATAAGGATAAAGATTGCTTAGATAGGATTAGAAAAATAGCAAGAGAAGAGGGGCTTAATAATATAGATTTTATAAATACGGCAGCAGAGGTAAGGCTTCCCTTAAGGGATGAATCTATAGATGTAGTACTACTTTATGATGTCTTGCACTTTTACTATTTTACAAGAGATAAAAGGAGTAGGTTATTAAAGGAGATTTATAAGGTCTCAACCAAAGGTGCACTAATCTCTGTCTATCCAAAACCTATGAAATTACATGAGATTAAAAAAAAAAAGGAAAAGGCAGATTTTCTCCTTAAAGGAGAACTCATTTTAACCGTAATTCACGATAATTCTTTGATTAAAGACAATTTATTAAATTTTAAGAAGGTCTCTGATTTTGATCTATAATTCTCATTACTCTTTTTGTTTTATTTTTGCTGACTGTTTCTTTAAGGCCTCTAGACACTTTTGCCTTAAATTCTGCTGAATATTTATTTCTTACACTTCTTATCTTTATAGTTCAAGTTTCTGGAGCTTATACTTTAAGGCGATATCTAGGCGTCCGACAAGCGTTAAAATATCTGCACATAACTCTTCAAACTCTGCCTTATCAAGGAAGGCATGATAAAAATTGGCATGGAATTTCTCAACCTTTTTGTAAACCCTGGCCAATTCCTCGCCATTTTTAAAAGAACTTATAAGAAACTGCTGAGCAAAATCGCTTAAAACACCATGTTTTGAAGCAGGTTTGCCTTTTTCAAGTATAAAGAAGGCATTCAGCAAGCAAGAAACTACACCCCACAAAGCCTCACCTGCTTTTTCTTTTTCTCCTCTCCTTCTTTCCTGCTCAAAATTGTCAAAATACCGGGAGGCTCTTTCCATATAATCTCTCACCCTATATATAATCGATTCTCTCATAACTCAATATCCTTTTTGGTATATAGGGGAATTTCTGTCCCGTCTTTCCTTATCGCTTTGTTAAGCCTTACCGAGAGACGAAAATTAGTAACCAGACCATATTCTCTAAAATTTTCCTCCCAATCTATCTTTGTGATAAAAAGGTAATCGCTTTCTAAATAATAAAAGATGATTAACTCTATTTCTCTGCCCTTAAGTTCGGGATACTCTTTACCTTCTATACTTTTAACGACTAGAATCTCTCCTTCAACCTTGTCGCCTGTATTAAGGTCGTAAGCTTGGGAAAGATAGATTGAAGGGATCTCGAGATAAAATCTACTTGCCCTGTCCTTTATAACCAGAGGAGCGCCTCCTACCCAGGATGAAGTGTCTTTTAAGCCAGTTATGAGAGCCATTTTAATTCCTCCAAGGTCTGAATATGGTATTTCCCTCTTATCATTATTTTATTATTTTTTCAAGATTTCGAGGCCTTTAGTTCTCTCTTGGCAATGTCTCTTTTAGCATCAGCAGTAGCCTGCGTTTTCGTTATGTCTCATCTTTTTCTTATACCTGGCCAATACGCACAAAGAGGAGATCCCCCTTATTGCCTCCATAAGTTCGGGTAGAGAGACCCCCTGGTTAAATCCACCCAGATGTGGCCCTGTATATAAGGTGATATCTCTAGCCCCCTTTTTAACCCGCTCTATTCTATCCTCTGGATATCCTCTCTCCTTTAAAAACCTTTTAAATTCCCCATCTGTCATCCTATTTTGGTCTTCTACCCTAAATATCTCCTCCATATAACGGTCTATCCCCATCTCCTCAATCATCCTTGAGGAGAGATTTTCCAAATCAAAGGGCAATGAGCCAGTGGGTTTTTCTCCTATAAATCCATAGTAATATTTATAGAATATCCCCTTAATCAGCCCCTTTAAGGCCTCCTTATCAAAGAGGTGCCTTGCATCTACCGGTCTTCCATCTTTATCAAACCCTACAAGCCCTCTATCTTTGTTGCGAAAATAGCTACCTACTATTAAGAGCAGGCTCAGGAGTTGGTTTCCAATATGGCGATAAAGTCCTCTACTTGGCCCCCTAAAGGAAATAAAGTGTTGGAAGTCCCTTAGGCCAGTCTTTCCAATGTTTGGATAATCACAGGCATAGAGCCAGCTATGCAGCCTTCCCTCCCTCATCCTACACCAGTCATATACACCCTGATCTTCTCTCCTCCCTGCCTCGGTTATATTGTGAAAAAGCTTTATTATAGAGGAGTGGACAATCCCCAAAGAGGTAAGGCTTCCTAACAAGTAAGCACTCCTAAACATCACTTCTTTAAATTCCTCTAAAGTCAGTCTTTTCTCTGGTCTATAATCATTTGGGTATGTAAAATACTCCCTATTGGCTATAAAACAAACTGCATGTCTATTTATGTTTTGAGGTGCCTCTATTGGTATATCCTCTAATCTAAAGACAAAAGTCCCTTTTACCTTAACTGCCCTTGGGACATCAAATCTTACAGGAAATGAGTAATCCTTTAGGTGTTCCATCCAGACTATCTCATTTAATAGAGATTGAGGGTGCTCCCCTTTGCAGGCAAATTTTACTACTAATATTCTATTACTACCTATATTGCCAACTAGGCTTCTACCTATAAATCTAAGGTGATTTATCTCTTTAATACCTGCCTCTCTTAATATGTCCTTAAAGCAAACATCAGGTATAGAACCTATTTTTTCCTCAATGACCTTAGGGCCAAAAATAGAAAGGGGAAGGTCCCCTAGCTCATCGGCCACTATCCTATAAACAAAGGGATTGGACCCATTAGAGGTATAGAGGATGGTCTCTAGGGTAGAGATTGCCTTCTCAAACAATGAATCTTTTACATTTTTGGCAATAAGACACAGGCTAGCAGCAGCCCCCTTATATAAAGAAAAGTGTAGCCCCTTTGTCTTAAGGAGGTTCTCTAAGGCAAAGATTGTCTCTTCTCTGATAAGCTCTGGCCTTTCCTTGGCAATAGAACCCAAATCATAAGCGGCCAAAAAACAGTGGGGGATAAGTCCCCACCTATTTTTTATTAGTACCTCTTCTAAGGCGATTCTCTCCCTCTCTAGGTCTTCAACCATAAAAATATCTCAATCATAGGTGTCTCTGGTGACCTTGGATTAGGTATAACTTTCCTTTCAGTTGGTTCAATGACCAGATCCAAACGTTCTAATACTATCTGACCTATTAGTGGTTGTGCCCCTTTATTCTCAGCCAAGACATCAAAAACTGCCCTCCTTCCAGCTATTTCCAATATTATCCATCCATAGACCTCCTTTTTTTCCACACGATTGTCTGCATACCGCACATTTACATCCTCTATTTTTTCCAGCCCAAGCCTTTGTATGGTATCCATGGGCAGCACCGACATTGTTGCACCTGTATCAATAACCGCTTCTATCTCTAGTGATTTTGATGGATCCTTAAAGTTTGTAACCTTTACTTTTTCGACCACCTTTCCCATTTCAATTTCTTCTTATATAACTTTTCTGGACAACAAATGTCTAGATAGGTTGAATGATGAGATTATTAGAAACAATGGGCATCTTCTTAGGCGGGGCCGACGGGACTTGAACCCGCGACCTCTGACGTGACAGGCCAGCGTTCTACACCATCTGAACTACGGCCCCGCATGGGCGGAACAGGGCTCGAACCTGTGACCTTTGGCTTGTAAGGCCAACGCTCTCCCACTGAGCTATCCGCCCTGTCTTAAATTAACAGTTTAGGGGACAATTGTCAAGATGGTCTAAAGAGATTAGAATCTATAAATGGAATTAAAATTTGCATTAAAGGCATTTGTCTCTATATTCATTATTGTTGATCCCTTGGGATTAGTGCCATATTTTATCACCTTGACCTCAGGCTATTCTCCAAGCAAGAGGAGGCGGACTGTCCATTTGGCTATAATGACCACAATACTTGTCTTAACTGCCTTTGCCATATTTGGAAACCAGATATTAAAATTGTTTGGTATTACCATCCCTGCCTTTAGGATTGCAGGGGGCTTTATCATCTTTATGGTGGCCATCCAAATGTTGCAGGCACAGCGCACACGCCTAAAGGCCACCCCAGAGGAAGAGGCACACAGCTATGAACAAGAGGAGATAGGGGTAGTGCCCCTTGGCACCCCTATGTTGGCAGGCCCAGGTGCTATTACTACAGTAATTGTATTATCAGAGAGTAACCTTTGGGTAATCCTTGCCTCAATCCTAATAACAGCACTCCTGGCCTATGTAATCCTACTCCAGGCCAATAGGATCAGTAATCTCTTAGGCCCTACGGGTCTAAATATATTTATACGTTTAATGGGGCTTGTTTTGGCCGCTGTCTCTGTCCAATTTGTTATAGATGGCATAAAGGCCGCCTTTATCTTTTGATATTCTTTATCTGCCCTAAGATTCTTTTTAAATACTCCTTCCTCTCTCTATCCATAGCGGCCCCACCATACCTTACTTCATACCAGGTCTTTATAAATTCCATCACTAGTTGGCCCATCCTTGGGTCCCTCTCAGAGGCCAACCTTGCCAGCTCCATCCCTGTTTGATGTGGGCCTATCTCAAGGCCTTGGGCGGCCAAGGTGCGCTTTAGCCTCTGGTAATAATTCAGTGGGGTATAATGTCTATAGATAAAAAATAGAAGAAGGCAAAGGCCAATTAGTGTGATAATTCCCTTTAAAGATGGTCTAAACTTTGTCTTTGGTAAATTGACCCTCCATTTGGGGTGAAAGGTATATCGGGTAAGCTTGTGGATAATATTACGCTGAAGGGTAAAATCATAATTGATGATGTATGCATACCAACGCAGGCGAATATAGTCTAAAAACCTGCTTATAAAGAAATGACTATATGATTTATGCAAAATGGGGGTAGGGTCAAATCTTACCCATCCCTTCCCATCCTGCCATACCTCAGCCCAGGTATGGGCATCGCTTTGTCTTACTAGATAATAGTGGCCTAGTGCATTCCACTGTCCCCCCACATAACCACCCACTACCCTAGCTGGGATGTCTATGCTCCTTAAGAGTAGGACAAAGGCAGAGGCAAAGTGTTCACACCAACCTCTGTGGGTATAAAAGAGGAATTGCAAAATAGGGTCTAGTCTGTCTATTTTTGGAACATGTAGGGAATATTGAAATGGCTTGCTATGCAGGTATTGGTTTATGATTTTGGCTGCCTCTAGGTTATTGTCTATACCACCAACCAATGATTTGGCCAATTCAGACAACCTCTTTTTGATATCCCTTGGGACCTTTAGATAAATATCTCTATTGGCTAAGGATTTTTGGGGCAAATACGGAGTGGGGTCAGAATAAACTTCATACCTTATGCGTCTACTTATAAGGTTGGTTAAAGAGAAGCTCAAATTTTCCCATACCTTAATAACATGATGGCACTTTGTCCTTATAGTCAATCTACATGGGTATTCTAAGGTAAATAGGCTATTGCCATCATATGGCTCCAAATAGAATACCTGTTTTATATCCCCCAATTTCCTTAAAGAAAACGTATCTGTCCTTCTTTCTTTGGGGAAACTAGAGACATACCATGTACCTTTGTTGTATGTTTCATAGACAATCCCCCTCCAGTATGGCCTAAAGGCAAATGGTTTTTTCACCAATACCCTAAATGCCACATCAGTGCTTTCCAATATGTCCTTTACCTCCTCTAAACTGATTTTTTCAGTAAAACCTGTCTTTGCAGAAGGGGTGAAAGAGAGCCCAGAAAATAGGGAAAATGGGCTTCTAGGGAGAAATAAAAAGAATATAGAGGCAGATATGACAATGCTTGCTGACCAGATAAGGGAAAAGGATAGGAGCCTCCTCTCCCCTGATGGGCCAAGGCGATATGATCCCCTTTTTGCATTTAGGCATACAAGGCCTATTATACTAATCATGGTAAAGACAATGAGGATGACACCAAATTCCAAATCAAAGTTACAGGTAGCCGCCCCACATAGAATAAAAAAGGATATAAGATAAACTTGCCATATATCCCTGGGCTTTATATCTCCAAGAAACTTTATTATACCTAGGATTATAAGTGGATAAATAAAGAGTGAGATTATCTCTGAGTGAGAGAAAAGTAGAGATAAGATAATGCCAAGGATAGATAGGATATTTAAAAATAAACTAGGTAAGGGAGAGGCCAACCTGTATTGTATCATAAGGCTATAGATGAGACAAAGAGAGATAAATAGAAGCCATATAGGGGAGATAAAGAGACGCACACTATAGATTGCCAAGAGGAAACTACCATAGAGACAGAATCGTATGACTTTATCAAGGCTCATAGGTTGCCAGTGCCTCTAATAATTTTTTCTTCTGCAGTACCCCTTGGGCAGGTGGTATAAATAGCTTTGGTAAATTAACCCCCAGGGGGTAGTTTTGCACTATCAATTTACATATCAAATATGTAAGCCTTCCCAGGTTTTTTTCTAGGTCCTGTCTTTTGTCTATGGTCAGGATTAATGCCTTTGGCCTCTCTACTGAGTACTCCTTAACAATGAATTTCCCATAACGGGCCGTGGCAGGCCAGTGTACATCCCTCAAGGTATCCCCTGGGTAGAACTTGCGCAATTGCCGCAGGTCACCTTCCTTTTCAGGGATTATATATCCAGCTTTCCTTAAATCTATATCCTCTTCTAGTGCAAATGAATCGGTACAGGGAATGGGCCTGGGATAGACCAAGACCTGCCTCTCTTTCCTTACAACAAAACCCCTTTCAAAAAAACCCACTGGAAACTCTGAACTTACCCTTATCTCACCAACCTTTTGCCACCCACGTCTGTGGAATATAAACCAAGCAGGTACTGTTAGTCTCCCCTTTGCAGGGATATAGCTTAAATACGCACCCCCACTTGGATAAGAAAATTGCAATAAAAATGATGGCAAGATCTTTTTGTTCTTTATAGATAGAGAGAATAAGGCCCTCTGCCCGGCATATACCTCTTGTGGGGGAGAGATATCTAAAGAAAGCCCAAGTAGGTTTACTAAAGATACCATCCCAGAGAGCCCCATCAGTGCCAACATGAGTGAGGTAATAAGATAGAGTAGATTATTTCCAGTATTTACAGCAGCACCCCCTAAAATAAGGGTAAGGAGGATAAAGACTATCCCTGGCAGGGAAATTTTTACCCTAAATCTCCTCATTCAGGCAGTGGTACCTTCTCTAGGATACTTTTTAGTAATAAATTTTTTGCCTTTGGGTCTAAATCCTGCTGTGGGATAAGGCGGTGGAAGGCAATGGGTAAGAATACTGTCTGGATGTCCTCTGGAATTACATAATTCCTCCCCTCCAAAAAGGCCCATGCCTTTGATGAATTTACCAGTGCCTCGGCCCCCCTTGTAGAAAATCCATAACGAAGCATCTCCCAACCTCTAGTAAAATTTATTAGATTTAAGATATACTCCAATAGGTCTTCATGTATTTTTACAGCCGATACCCTAGATTGTATGGCCAAGACAGCCTCTGCATCAAACAGTGGAGGTAATTTTGCCGCCTCCTCACGATAGTGTCCATAACGCAAGATGTCCTTCTCAGATAAGTGGTCTGGATATCCAATCTCTAGGCGCATCAAAAAGCGGTCTAATTGCGATTCTGGCAGGGGGAATGTGCCATAGAGCTCCCTTGGATTTTGTGTGGCAATGACAAAGAAGGGTTTTGGAAGGGGCTTAACCACCCCCTCAATGCTTACCTGCCCCTCCCCCATGGCCTCTAAGAGGGCACTTTGGGCCTTTGGCGTAGCGCGATTGATCTCGTCGGCCAAGATTATGTGATGGAAGATGGGCCCAGGGCGAAATATAAATGAACCCTCCTTTGGATTGTAAACAAGACAACCCAGGATATCTGCGGGCAAAAGGTCGCTTGTAAATTGAATGCGGGCAAATGAACACCCCAATACCCTGGCTAGGGCTATGGCCAAGGTAGTCTTCCCTGTACCGGGCAGGTCTTCCAATAATAGATGGCCCTTGGCCAAAAGGCAGGCCAAAGAGAGCTTTATGACCTTTTCCTTGCCCTTTATTACCCTTGAAATTGCCTGTATAGCTGCGTTTATATCCATTTTATGCAACCTTACACAACCTATATCCCCTATAAAGATACTGAGTGCCAGAGGCCAGGGTAAGCCCCATGGTGGACCAGAGCAGGGGGAGGAGGGGAAAATCAATGTGTGAGAGTTGGGCCAAGAGGGTTACAAAAATAGTAATCATCTGAAAGGCAGTAGTCATCTTCCCCAAGAGGGATGGCCTTACCTCAAAGTGTATATTGAATAAAAATAGCAACAATGATCCAAGCAGAATAATGACATCACGGCTGATTACAACTACTGCCAGCCAATTTGGGATAAATCTTAGCCAGGCCAAAAGTACAAAGGATGAAGAAATAAGGATTTTATCAGCAATAGGGTCAAGGCAGCTACCTAGATTAGTGCACTGATTTAGCCTCCTTGCCAAGAGGCCATCAAGTATATCTGATAGACCTGCAATGGAGACTATTATAATGGCCAAAAGGAAGTGGCCATTTAAGAGTGAGATAACCAGTATAGGGGCAAGCAATAGACGTAATATCGTAATTAAATTTGGTAAAGACATACTATCTATGGATAAATATCTGCTTCCTTTTTATTCCATCTATTAAAAATCCATGGGTTGCAAGTTCATTTAACAAATAGGAGATAGGATTGGAGTAATAGCCTTCATAAGCTACCTCCCCTGGGGAGACCTCACACAGGCAGATATGCCTCATGCCAGCAATTTCACTAAATTCTTTAAGCAGGCTAAATACATCTGAGTAGGTATGAACATCTAAGACCCTTAAAATTACCTTGTGAATCTTTTTTTTCTGTTTCTTGAGCCAAGATTGTAAAGGGGAGGACAACCTCATTACCAGATGGTGGGTCAGTTCTTGGGCAGAGATTGTTAATGCATCTATGCCCCCCCTCTCATGATTTATTACACTTCTCTTTTCTATAATTTCAGCAATTACCCTTTTATGAAGTGTCTCCATCAACTTACCCTTTCCTGTTATCCTCCATCCTCCCATAACAGAGGCAATTTTTAGAGAAAAGACAAAGACAAGGGGGATGCCTGAATTATATGCATAATCTAAGATTTTCTCCTCCTCTACCTTAGAGGTAACTGGCCTTAGGCCAAAGATGAGAAAAAAACGCTCCAAGATAGGGAATATTTGGGGCTTAATGTCAATATCCGATGAGGGTGCCTTAAAGAGCAGGATTATCCCCTCCCCATCCCCTGTAAATAGTATATCTCTTTTACTTAAGTCTTTAGCCAGTTTTTCCCAATCTATCCTTGCCTCAATTTGGACCTTATAAAAATTTGTGCAATTTTGCTGTAGGATATTGTAACTTTTAATAAAGTCTTTGGCATTCTCTATTATTGATTTATTGGGTTTAGGCAGTACCAAAAGCAAGGCCTGATTTACAGCATCTTCCATGGCCTTATTTAGGGCCTGGCAGTAGGCATCCCTCACATGCCCCATTATTATAGGGGCCTGCCCCTCAGCCACTATGGCCTCTTGGCAGAGCCCTAAACCTGCCAAAAAAATTAAAAGTATAAGATTAACTTTTATAAAACTGGCCAATATCTTCAATGATCTTTTTCTCCTCACAGGGTTTATACCAATTTATGTCCTTTTCATGACGAAACCAAGTCAATTGCCGTTTTGCATAGTGTCTTGTCTCCTTTTTTATTCTCTCTTTTGTCTCTCCTAAATCGAATTTTCCTTGAAGATACTCTATTACGTGTCTATAACCTATTGATTTCATGGATTTAAGGTGTGGCTTATACCCCATCTCTAACAGCCCCTTTACCTCATCTATTAGACCCATTTCAAACATCCTCTCTACCCTCTCATTTATCCTTTTATAGATCAGGTCTCTAGGTTCAATCAAACAAATCTTAAAATAATCATAGAGGTGATTTTTAAACCCATGTTGCCTCTGGTGCCAGGAAATGGGCCTCCCTGTAGTCTCAAATACCTCTAAGGCACGCACTATACGGAAGGAATCCCTTGGGTGGATACGCATAGCGGCCTCTGGGTCTATCTCTTTTAACATTTGATGTAAAAATGCACTCCCCTTCTCTTCGCAAATGGCCTTAAGCCTTTCCCTAAACCCATAGTCTATCCTTGGAACCTCAAAGAGCCCTCTTGTGAGAACACGGAGATAAAGCATAGAACCACCTACTACAAATGCACACCTCTTTTTGCCAATAATTTCTCTAATACATCTATCGGCATCTTTCTTAAATTCGGCTACACTATAATCTTCATCAGGATTGCGTATATCAATTAAGTGGTGAGGTATAAGGATCCTTTCCTCCATTGTGGGCTTTGCTGCCCCAATATCCATATAACGATAAATCTGAATAGAATCAGCATTAACAATCTCGGCATTAAATATCTGGGCAAGCTTTAGGGAAAGGGCAGTCTTGCCTATACCAGTAGGGCCTGTAATAATCACAATCTTTAATTTTTCATTGCTCATAATCTATTTTCCTCACCCTTCAGTAGACGTCCAATGTTTTCCTTGTGTCTATAAAAGATGAGTATGGCCATAAGGATAGAAAGAGATATATATACCTTCTTACCAGAGATGATAAAAAGGAGAAAGGGCATGGCAAAGGCAGCAGAGAGTGAACCCAAGGAGACATACCTGAATCGCCATACCACAAATAAAAAGATAAGGAGGTCAAATACTACAGCAAGAGGGGAGATAGCAAAAAATACACCAGTAGCCGTAGCTACCCCCTTACCACCCCTAAACTTTAGATAAATAGGAAATATGTGACCTAAAAAGCTAGAAAGTCCAATCAATGCAATCCAAGTATCTGTGCCTATTAGCCACATGGCCAACAATACAGGCACTGCCCCCTTTGAGATATCCCCTATCAAGGTAATAAGCCCTTGTTTTTTTCCTACTACCCTGGCAACATTTGTGGCACCAATGTTGCCACTGCCCTCTCTTCTTATATCGGGGTGACCATAGATTTTGGCAATCAATAGACCTATAGGCACAGCCCCTAAAAAATAGGCCATTAGGACAAAAAATAATTTAGACATCAAAAATAGTATAATAGCAAATCAAAATTATGGAAATAGAGGCAGCTGATCTAGGCCTGTCTCCTCAGGGAACCCTGCTATAAGATTCATATTCTGGACAGCCTGAGTAGAGGCCCCTTTTCCTAGATTATCTATAGCAGCCATTGAGATAATGTGATTGGTCCTCTCATCTACCCTTACCCCTAGATGGCATTCATTTGTGCCCCTTACATACAAGGTCTTTGGGATTTGGGGTGGCAAAAGTACCTTAATAAATCTTTCTCCCTTATAGTATTCACTCATGATCTGGCAGGCCTTTTCAGTACTCAACCTATTTTTTAATGATGCATAGGCAGTAATGAACATCCCACGAGACATAGGAATCAGGTGTGGTACAAATGTAATGTGGATCTCCCTTTTTGCCAATTTGCTCAATTCTTGTTCCATCTCAGGTACATGCCGATGGGAGGCTACCTTATATGCCTGCATCCCTTCATTTACCTCACAAAATAGGCTATTTAGCTTAAGGCCCCTACCTGCCCCACTCACCCCAGACTTTGCATCTACAACAATAGAATCCTCCCTTATGTACTCTAATAAAGGGGCCAGGGCCAGGATAGTGGCTGTAGGATAGCAGCCAGGATTTGCTACTAAATGAGATTTTTTTATATATTCTCTATATATCTCTGGCAATCCATAAATTGCCTCCTCAATCAATCCCCTTGCCTTATGAGGACCATACCAGGCCTCATATACCTCAGCCCTTTCTAGTCTAAAATCAGCACTTAAATCAATTACCTTTTTATTCAATTTCAGGAGCTGAGGCACGATCTCCATTGACACCTGGTGGGGGAGGGCAGTAAAGACTATGTCTGAATTTTTTGCAATCAAATCATAGTCTAGAGAAGAGAAAGAAAGCCCAGTTTTAAGGAAGGGAAATAAATTACTTATATTTTTCCCTGCCTCTTTTCTAGATGTGGCTATCGTAACCCGAACCCTGGGGTGGTGTAACAGGATGCGCAAAAGTTCAAGGCCTGTATAGCCAGTTGCCCCTATAATGGCTACATTAACACAGCCTTTCAATGTAGACTTTGATTATCGCTTAGAGAATTGAAAGCGGGCCCTAGCCCCCCTCTGTCCATATTTTTTACGTTCCTTTACACGGGCATCTCGCTTGATAAAACCAGCCTTCTTTAAAATAGGCTTTAACTCCAGATTGTATTTTACAAGTGCCCTGGCAATGCCATGCCTTATGGCCTCTGCCTGCCCAGACTTTCCTCCACCCTTTACAAATGCCAAAACATCAAACTTGTCTGTTGTCTGTGCCAGTTCAAGGGGCTGTTTTAGAATCATTATGGCCACTTCCCTCTCAAAGTATTGCTCAGCAGGTCTATCATTTACCATGATATTTCCACTGCCTGGCCTAAGCCATACCCTTGCTATAGATGTCTTCCTCTTTCCAGTGGCATAAATTGCTTCCATGGCTTACCCTATATCTAAGGCAATTGGCATTTGGGCTTTGTGTGGATGACTATCCATTGCATAGACCTTCATCCTCTTTAGCATCCGCCTGCCCAGTCTATTTTTTGGCAACATCCTTTTTACTGCCAATCTTAATAAACGCTCAGGATGACGCTCCAAAAGCTCACGACAAGTCACACTCTTTAGACCCCCCATATAACCAGAGTGCCAGTAGTACCTCTTTTTATCCAACTTATTGCCTGTTAACTTTACCTTGTCTGCATTGATAACTATTATATAGTCCCCTGCATCTATATTGGGGGTATAGGTGGGCTTGTGCTTTCCCATAAGCCTTATAGCAATCTGACTGGCCAATCGCCCCAATATCTTGTCCTTGGCATCCACAATATACCACTGCCGCTTTACCTCCTCTCTTCTTAACATAAATGTACCCATCCTAAAAAATGGCTTTATAATCCATGAATTAAGACTTGTCAATATCTATTTACTAACTTACAATAAAAAGGGGGAAGATAAAAATGGAAAACAAGGATATAGAAAGGCTGCGTAAGGAAATTGATAAAATAGATGAAGATATTGTAGAATTGCTAAATAAAAGGGCAAAGATAGCAATAGAGATAGGTTGTATTAAGGCAAAAGATGCACTCTATTTCTGGGACCCACGTAGGGAAAACGAGATATTTGACCGCTTAGTTAAGCTAAATCAAGGCCCATTTTCACATCAGGCCTTGTTTAATATATTTCACGAGATCGTTACTGCCACACGTCAGTTACAGGAACCAGTTAAGGTTGCATTTTTAGGCCCTGAGGCCACATTTAGCCATATGGCTGCTATAAGGCAATTTGGTGGAACAGCTCAATTTTTTCATACCCTCACAATAAAAGATGTATTTTTGGAGGTAGAAAAGGGCAAGTGCAATTATGGGGTAGTGCCTGTAGAAAATTCTATAGAAGGGGTCATAGGCTATACCTTAGATATGTTTTTTCAGTCAGAGCTAAAGGTGTGTGGTGAGGTCTATGTACGTATTAGCCATTTTTTGGCCTCAGTTACAGGCAGAAGGGAGGGGATCGAAAAGATCTATGCCCATCCTCAAGCCATAGCCCAATGCCGCAATTTCCTAAACCTCAATTTCCCCCAGACCCCTACCTATGAGGTAAGGAGTAGTGCTGAGGCCGCAATTAAGGCCAAAAATGAGGAAAGGGCAGCGGCTATTACTACAAAATTGGCCATTGAAAGCTATGGACTGAGGCTTATTGACCAATATATAGAGGATTTTACCAACAATACTACTAGGTTTTGGGTCATAGGGCGAAATTTTCCCCTAAAGACAGGGATGGATAAGACATCTATCATCTTTTCTACACCGGATAGGCCAGGGGCCCTTTACCAGGCCCTTAAGACATTTGCAAAAAGGCAGATAAATTTAACAAAATTGGAATCACGCCCTATGAAGAGCCTGCCCTGGCATTACTTATTTTTTGTTGATCTAGATGGGCATTGCACAGATGAACGCGTAAAGGATGCCCTAGAAGAGCTTGAACACCAATGTGGCTACTTTAAACTATTAGGCTCTTATCCAAAGGCAAGATGGTAATAAAAGGCTCTCATCTTGTTTTCTTATTAAAAACCCTTCTAGAGCGTTGACTTTCCATCCAAATATAGACAGGATACAACTCGTTCCCAAATTTATAAGACCCTCTACCACTTTCTATATCAGGCACAATAATACCCAATTCTCTCATTTTTCTCAAAAAGTTATTAAATACCTTTCTTTCCTCTCCATTTAACTTACTTTCTATTTCTTTCTTTTTAAAAAAGCCAATAGGTTTCTCTCCCAATTTTCTGAGAATTGACCTATATCGTTCACTTCGAATTGCCCTATATACCTTTGGATCAAGGTATTTTTTCCCAATTCTATCCGCTGCATCTAAAACACCTACTAGAGCATCACGTTCACTTATTATTCCATCTTCATCTCTCCAAAAAATAGCCTCGCCTATTTCATGCATTAAAATAGGTAATCCGCTAGAGAATTTGACCATAGTCTCCATAGCCTTAGGTTTAATCTCCATATTTACCCTTTTAAATGCCCTTTCAAAAAACTCCCTTACCTCATTATCAGAAAGTTTTTCAATCTCTACCACCCTAAAGATTCTCATGAGGGAGGGCTGATGCCCACTTAAGTTATCTCTTATTTCTGGAAGTCCTATTGTCATAATGAAGATGGGAAAACTTGATGGATAACGGATGGCTATGTTATCTACAAAACTTTTATACCAATTTGCAAAATCGGGATTGGTAGATAAACCATTAATATCATCTAAAGCAATAAAAATACCTCTTTTTTCATCTTTTATCTTTTCCATTATATTTCTAAGTGCAT
>JAGGTC010000144.1 GCA_021163945.1 Deltaproteobacteria bacterium
CTCTGGGGCTCTGCCCCAGACCCCATTTTGCCAAATACCAAAGTCACTTTTTAAATAAGGAATAACTACTTTATTTATATATTATCTAGTTCCTCATCTGGTATATCAAATACGGTATTATGAGGAGGGAATGGCTCATTATAAAAGAATTCAGGGAGTCTATCGTCTGCCTTTGTAAGGCCTGCCCTCCTATTAAAGTCATGTTCTATCTCCAATACCCTCTCTCCCAATTTAAAAAATTCATATGTTTTTAGTTTTAAGCCATAGCGTGCGTTTATCATCTCTACTAGGTCATCCCATGTATCAGGCCTCTCTGCCATCATTAAGGTACAAAAGAGGCATAACCCGGTGCAATCAAGTGCAGCGGTCTTTACCTGCATCTTTTTAGAGAGCTCCACTTGCCCTTCTATGGCCAGGGGGTCTACCTTCTCTCCAATCCCTAGGATGTTTGCCCTTACAGTATAGCCTGATGTATGATCTGCCCCCATAGGGGATGTGGCATATGTTACCCCAATACCCTTTACTGCCCTTGGGTCATAGGCAGGGAGTGCCTGCCCCTTTACTACCGCGACACGTGAGATGCCAAATACCTTGGCAACAGTAGCTGCACCACTCCCCAAGATACGGCCTAAGGGAGTGCCTCTTGAGACCTCTTCATATAGCCCCATTACCCCCTTTATATCCCCAAATGAGATAATGCCTGCCTCCATGGCTACACCAATGGCATTCCCCATCTCAATTGTATCTATTCCATAATCGTCTGCTAGGTAGTCCATCCTTGCAATGGCATCCAAATCAGATATGCCAAGATTGGGGCCATGGGCCCAGATTGTTTCATACTCTGGCCCCTTGGTGATGTATTTCCCCTCTTTGTCCACATAAATACGAGAGCAGCGGATGACACAGCCTGCCTGGCAGGGGTGTCCTATCTTTCCACCCCTTTCTCTTATAATCTCAGTCTGCCTCTCACCACTCACATCATCTACCCTCTCAAATTGGCCTGTTTTAAAGTAGCGGGTTGGAAGTGCACCTGCCCCATTTACAACCTTCATTAAGGAATTGCTTCCTAAGGTAGGTAAAAGCTCGCCAGTTCCAGGGTGTTCCCTCAGTGCCTTTGAAAATCTCTTTGCTGCCTCTTTAAACCTCTTTTCATCTGCATAGACAACACCTTTTGCCCCCTTTGGGTCAATGACTATGGCCTTTAGGCCCTTACTCCCCATAACCGCCCCCAGGCCGCCACGCCCTGCATGCCTAGTAGGCCTCCCATCCATATCCGTAACTGCCACAGTCGCTGCACAAAGGCACATCTCACCTACCTGACCAATAGAGATAATGGCCACATGTTTTCCATATTTTTTCTGTAAATAGCCCACAGTATCATAATTTCCCAATCCCTTTAAATCACTTGCCTCAACAAGCTTCTTTTCCTCCCCCAAATATGCGTAATATAGCCTATCTGCCTTTCCCTCTATAACTATTGCCCTAATCCCCAATTTTCCCAAATATTGCCCGGCCATCCCACCTGCATTGCTCTCCTTGATCCCGTTTGTTAAAGGACTCTTTGCCCCTATAGAAAGCCTCCCACTACTTGGGGCCATTGTCCCAGCCAAAAGACCTGGGGCAAGGATCAGCTTATTTTTTATCCCCAAGGGATGACAAGTAGGTGGCACCTCCCTATTTATTATTAAGGAGGTAAGCCCCCTACCACCAAATCCCTTATACTCCTCAGGCACATCTTGGGATTTGATAGTCAAATTAGACATATCAATATGCAAAATCATCCTTACCTCCTAAATTTAGTCTTTTTTCTTCTCCTTTATCACCTGTCTTGCCCTGGCAATGGCCAGTTTTTTATCTGGAACATCCTCAGTAATTACAGAGCCTGCCCCTACTGTTACCTCCTCGCCTATACATATAGGGGCTATAAAGGCAGTATTGCTACCAATAAATGCCCTATCTTTAATTATAGTTTTGTGTTTTCTCTTACCATCATAGTTGCAGGTGATGGTACCGGCCCCAATATTTACATCATTTCCAATCTGGGCATCGCCTAGGTAGGTGAGGTGGGAGGCCTTGCTCCCCCTCCCTATATATGACTTTTTCATTTCTACAAAGTTACCAATCTTTGCCTCTTCTGCTACATGGGAACCAGGTCTTAGATGGGCAAAGGGGCCAATCTTTGCATTATCCTCTACAATGCTTTCTGTAATAACAGAGTATGCCTTAATTACTACATTGTTTCCAATCTCACTATCTCTAATTACCACACCATGCTCTAATATAGTATTCTCCCCAATGGTTGTTTTGCCAGATAGATAGACACCAGGGAATAGGATGCTGTCCCTTCCAATCTTTATGCCTGACTCCACATAGGTACTGTTAGGGTCTATTATTGTTGTGCCTTGAAGCATCAGCCCTTTTAAGATATTTTTCCTCAAAATATCTGTAGCTATAGCCAAGTCAAGCCTATTATTGATCCCTATAACCTCCTCAAATGGTGCCTCAATTTCTGCAATCTTCTCCCCTTTCTCTGAGGCTATTTTTATCAAATCTGTTAAGTAATATTCTCCCTTTTTCTCATTTTTAGGAATAAGGGGGATATTTTTTTCTAAAAAGTCCTTTTTAAAGCAATAGATACCAGCATTAATCTCCTTTGACTGCCTGGTCTTATTTCTTTCTGTCACCTCTTCAATACCCTTTATCCTCCCCTCTTTATCCCTTATAATCAAACCATACTCCCCAGGTTGTTTTACCTTAGAGATTACCAAGGTGATAAGTGAACCCTCATTTTTGTGGATATCTATCAATCTTTTTAGTGTATTTTGTGTAATCAGGGGTGTATCACCATTCAGTACCAAGATATCCCCTTTGATATCGCTAAGTATCTCTTTACAACACATCAAGGCATGTCCTGTGCCCAATTGTTCCCTTTGTTCAATAAATATTATTTCAGGCTGTTCAAATACCTTCATCACCTCCTCCGCCCTATAACCTACAACTACACATATCCTTTTAAGCCCCAATCCCCTGACTGCATCAATGACATAACTAAGAATGGGTCTTCCTAAAAGTTTATGCAATACCTTTGGCATTGAGGAGGCCATCCTTATACCCCTTCCTGCCGCCAAGATAATAGGTAAAACTTCACCCATTATTTAAAACTCCTTTTTTTATTAGTTCTTATCTTAATCTCTCTATTTTGTAAATGGCCAAAAAAAAGAGCAGGCACTGACCTGCTCTTTATTTACTCTATTAGCCAAACAGTATTAGCTATTAAGCTCCCTTTGCCTTTTCTGCTACCTTGATCCTTGTTACTGCTCGCCTTAAAGCAGCATCTGCCCTTGCTATATCTACACCCTCCTTCTTCCTCAACCTCTCTAACGCCCGTTCTGCTGCCTTCTTTGCCCTATCGATGTCTATTTCCCTCCCCAATTCTGCTGCCTCTGTAAGGATAGTCATCCTATCTTTAAATACCTCAGCAATTCCACCCGCAATGGCCATATACTCAATATGACCATCCTTTTTGTAACGGGCCTCCCCTATCTCAAGAAGTGTTAGAAGTGCTGCATGACCTGGTAATACACCAAACTCTCCTTCTGTTGCCACAGCAACTACCATATCTACTTCTTCACGTACCAAAAGACGATCTGGGGTAATTACCTCTAAAAGGATCTTTGCCATTTTATCCCTCTTAAGCTGCTGCCAATTTCTTTGCCTTTTCTACAGCCTCTTCAATGCCCCCTACCATGTAAAATGCCTGCTCTGGCAGATCATCATGTTTACCATCCAGTATCTCTCTAAATCCCCTTATGGTATCTTCTAGCTTTACGTATGCACCTGGTCTTCCTGTAAACTCCTCGGCTACATGGAATGGCTGAGACAGAAAGCGCTGTATCCTCCTTGCCCTAGCCACTGTAATCTTATCCTCCTCAGAAAGTTCTTCCATTCCCAAAATGGCAATGATGTCTTGGAGGTCTTTATATTTTTGAAGTATTGCCTGTACATCTCTAGCTGTGCTGTAGTGATCATAACTTATAAAGTGGGGATCAAGGATCTTAGAGGAGGAATCTAGCGGGTCAACTGCTGGATAAAGCCCCAACTCTGCAATCTGTCTGGACAAAACAATAGTCCCATCCAAGTGGGCAAATGTAGTAGCTGGTCCTGGGTCTGTCAAATCATCTGCTGGCACATAGACACACTGGACAGAGGTAATAGAACCCTTACCAGTAGATGTGATCCTCTCTTCTAATTCGCCCAAGTCAACTGCCAAAGTAGGCTGGTATCCTACCGCTGAAGGCATCCTGCCTAAAAGGGCAGATACCTCAGAACATGCCTGGATAAAACGATAGATATTATCAATGAATAAGAGGACATCCATTCCCTCTTCATCCCTAAAGTACTCTGCTGCAGTCAGGGCTGAAAGGGCTACCCTTGCCCTGGCACCTGGAGGCTCTGTCATTTGCCCATAGATCAGTGCACACTTAGGGAGAACACCAGAGTTTTTCACCTCTAAATAAAGGTCATTTCCCTCCCTTGTCCTTTCCCCTACACCGGCCATCACAGAGATACCACCATGCTCCATAGCAATATTATGGATCATTTCAAGCATTATCACTGTCTTTCCCACACCTGCCCCACCAAATTGGGCCATCTTCCCGCCCTTTGGAAATGGAATAATCAAATCTACTACCTTAAGTCCTGTCTCCAACAACTCTACCTTTGTACTCTGGTCCACCAGTTCAGGGGCAGGTCTATGGATGGGATAATATTTCTTTGCCTTAACAGGCCCCATCCCATCTACGGGCCTTCCTATTACATTCAAAATACGACCCAAGCTCTCGTGTCCTACAGGCATCATAATTGGGGCACCAGTGTCCTTTACTGGCATTCCCCTTACTAGACCATCTGTTGTATCCATAGCAATAGTCCTGACTATATTGTCTCCCAGCTGTTGTGCTACCTCTAAGACCAAGTTGTCCTCTGTATCGTCAATGGCAGGGTTTGTTACAGTAAGGGCATTAAATAGTGCTGGTACTTTTCCTTCTTCAAACCTTACATCGACCACATTTCCAATTATCTGAACAATTTTTCCTATATTTTGTTGTTTTTCTTCTGCCATCTTTATCCCCCTTTATTTTGCTCTTAGGGCCTCGGCCCCACCTACTATATCCATAAGCTCTTTTGTAATGGCTGCTTGTCTGGTTTTATTAAATAATAATGTTAAGGTATTGATCATCTCCTTACAGTTATTTGTAGCATTTTCCATTGCCCTCATCCTGGCTGCATGTTCAGCCACCTCTGATTCCAAAATATGGCTATATAAAGTAATATTTAGGCTTTTTGGTAAAAGTTCTTCTAAAATTATCTTAGGGGCAGGCTCATAAATATACTCTATAGATACCTCTCCTTCTGCTGGTACCTCAGGTTTAATAGGGAGAAATCTCTCAACAGTAGGTTCCTGTCTTACCATACTGACAAATTTAGTGAAAAAGACATAGACCTCGTCTGTCTCCCCACTTATAAATGAGGATAATACATCTGTTGCAATCCGACGGGCCATGATATAATCAATCTTACCTACAACACCTACATACTGGGCCTTTATATTTACGTCACGCCTTCTAAAGTAGTCTCTGGGCTTCCTTCCAATAATGGTCAAAATGGCCTCTTGTCCTCTACTTTTAAGGTCAGTAATAAATCTCTCCACTCGCGTAATTAGATTGGAATTAAAGGCACCACAAAGCCCCCTATCAGCACCGATGACAACAAGATGAACCTTTTTAATCTCTTCCCTTACTTGAAGTAAGGGATATTCCTCCTCAATAGGTGCCAATTGGGTCAACCGATTTATAATCTCCTTGTATTTCTCAGAATATGACTTAAACTTTTCCATTTTTACCTGCGTACTCCTCAGCTTGGCCGCCGCCACCATATTCATGGCCCTAGTAATTGACTGTGTCTTCTTTACTGCCCCAATCTTCCTCTTGATATCTCTTAAAGTTGCCATCTTTTATCCCTATGCCAATCCTTTGCTCTTTTTAAATTCTTCATTAAATTCCTTTATGGCCTTTGCCATCAATTTATCTGTCTCATCATCTATCAGATTCTTCTCTTTAATAGAAGAGAATATCTGAGGATATTTTTCCTCTACAAACTTATAGAGTGCTGGTTCATATTCCGTTAGTACCTCTACAGGAAGTTCATCTAAGAAGCCCCTTGTCCCTGCATAGAGGATAGTTACTTGCTTTTCCAAAGGTAATGGTTGATACTGTGGTTGTTTTAAGATCTCTGTCAGCCTTATACCCCTCTCCAATTGCATTCTTGTGGCCTTGTCTAGCTCACTACCAAACATGGCAAATGCTGCTACTTCACGATATTGAGCCATATCTAACCTCAAACTCCCAGCCACTTGTTTCATGGCCTTTACCTGCGCAGCACCCCCTACCCTGGAGACAGAAAGGCCAACATTAATAGCAGGGCGAATCCCAGAGAAGAAGAGACCTGGCTCAACATAAATCTGCCCATCTGTAATAGAGATAACATTTGTAGGGATATAGGCAGAGACATCGCCTGCCTGTGTTTCAATAACAGGGATTGCCGTAAGGGAGCCTCCGCCCTTTTCATCACTATATTTTGCTGCCCTCTCTAAAAGTCGTGAGTGGTTATAGAAGATATCTCCAGGGTATGCCTCCCTTCCTGGTGGTCTCCTCAGGAGGAGTGAAATCTGACGGTATGCCCATGCCTGTTTTGTTAGGTCATCATAGACAATAAGTGCATGTTTTCCATTGTCTCTAAACCATTCACCAATAGCACAACCTGAATAAGGTGCAATATACTGAAGTGGGGCTGGGTCACTAGCAGCTGCACAGACTACAGTAGTATACTCCATAGCCCCATATTTTCTAAACGTATCTACTACCATAGCCACCGAAGAGCGCTTTTGCCCGCAAGCTACATAAATACAATAAATATCAGAGTCCCTTTGATTTATAATGGCATCTACCAAAATAGCAGTCTTACCTATCTGGCGGTCCCCAATAACCAGTTCACGCTGCCCACGACCTATAGGCATCATGGCATCAATGGCCTTGATCCCTGTATACATGGGCTCTTTCACTGGTTGCCTCTCAACCACCCCAGGGGCCTTAAGCTCAATCCTTCTATATTCCTTTGTCTCAATAGGCCCTTTGCCATCTAAGGGCCTACCAACTGGGTCAATGACCCTACCGATTACTGCCTCTCCAGCAGGTACTTGGGCGATACGCCCTGTCCTCCTTACAGGGTCTCCCTCTTTAATATGGACATCCTCTCCTAAGATGGCTGCACCTATATTGTCTTCTTCAAGATTCAGTGCCAAACCGTATACCCCTGCCTTTGGAAACTCCAAAAGCTCCATGGACATAGTCTTTTCACAACCATAGATACGGGCAATTCCATCACCTACTGAAAGTACAATCCCTGTCTCACTAACATCTATTTCCTTTTCAAAACCCTTAATTTGCTGACTAATAATTTGGCTAATCTCTTCTGCTCTTATTTGCATTATACCTCACCTCTCTTTAATCTTTCTTTTAAAACATTCAATTGTGTTCTTATACTTCCATCATAGACCACATCACCAATTTTTGCAACAATACCCCCTATCAAACTGGGGTCTTCCTTTATATTTAAAATTACCTCCTTTTTCCCAGTTATCTCTTTAAGGCGGGCCTTTATCTCCTCTATTGCATCCTTAGATAAGGCCGTAGCAGAAAGTACATCTGCCCTGGCAATACCTTTATAATCATCTAGAAGGATATTATAAAATTCTAATATATCATCAAGGTAGATGATCCTTCCCTTTTCTGCAAGAAGTGTTAAAAACCTCTTTATCACATCAGAAATAGCCATTTTTTCTAAGACAGTATTTAATATCTGTTGGCGCAGTTGCTTTTCAAAAAGTGGATTTGTAAGACAGATTTTGAGCTCTTTACTAGACTTTAAGAGATTAGCAAATGCCTTCACTTCTTCATTGTATTTCTCTACTAACCCATCCTCTAGACCTACTTTAAACAATGCCGTTGCATAGCGGCGGGCTACAACCTTCCCTATCAATTTACCCTCCTATTTTAGCCAAATATTCCCCTATTAACCTATCTTGGTCTTTTTTAGTAAATTTTTGTTTTATTATTTCACCTGCCATATTTGTTGCCAATTCAGCAATTTCTTCCCTCAACTTTGCCCTAGCTGTCTTCATCTCCTGTTCTGCCGCCATTTGGGCACTTTTCTTAATGGCCTCGGCCGCCTTTTTTGCCTCTTCTATAATCCGCTGCCTTTCCTTTTCCCCTTGTTCAATAAATTTACTAATAATCTTTTCCTTCTCCTTGTCTAATTGGGCTAATTTTGCCTCATACTCTAAATACTTTTTACGGGCCTCTTGTCTTTGTCTATCTGCTTCCTCTATGGTCTGTTTTATGCTTTCCTGCCTTTGACGCAACATATTGGTCACAGGTTTTCTTGCAAGATAGACAAGAATTGCTACAAATAATCCAAAATTTAAGGCACGCCAAAGTAGATCTAAAAATTGACTTCTACTATAATGGGTCTTATGGGCTGCATGCTCCTCATGGACTGCCCCCTCATGAACTGCATGTTTCTCATGAGTAGCATGCTCCTCAGCTGCCCAAACAAGACCAAACCCAAAGGAAAAGATGAATATTAAAATTAAGAAAAAGGCTATCTTATTGTTTTTTGAAGACATCATTTAATAGGCCTCCCTAGAATCTTTTCGGCAATCTCTAATGAAAACGCCTCTGCCTGGGTCTTCAATGTCTCTCTTGCTGCCTCCATATCCTTTGCCATTTCAGCCCTCATCTTCTTAATAAAATCCTCTGTCTCCTCGCGTACCTTTGTTATAATCGCCCTTTCCTCATCTTTAGCCCCCTTCATCAACTCCCCTTGTTTTTCCAAGCCTGCCTTCTTTGCCTCTTCTAACCCCTTATTCCACTCATTCAACCTCATCTCTGCCTCTTTGGCCAATCTGTTAGCCTCTTCCCTATCTTGGTTGATTTTCTCTTCACGTTGTTTTATTGCCTGACGAATAGGGCGATAGAGTAAGGCATTTAAGATAAAAACAAGCAAAACAAAATTAACAAATTGAATGAATAATGCCTTATTTAACGCAACTTCTATCATCACTTACCCCTCTTAAAAAACTGATAATCTTTATTACAATATTTTGAGATAATTGTCAAAGGTTTTTTTACATTAAAACCTCTATCCCCTTTAACAAATCTTTTTTTAGCCTTTCTATTCCAATCCTTTTTACTAAGGGCCTAAGCCTTTTTTCTTTAGGCAAGGCATTCTTTTTGTAATACTCTAATATCCTCCCCACCAGTGGGACAACATCTTCTATCTTAACCATTTTGGCCAGTGTCTCTCCCGAAAATGCCGGCCAACAACCATGGCCTCCTATCATTATTGTCACACCCTGCCTCTCTATACTGATAGCAGAGATTGGACAATTCAGCATACACCTCCCACACATCTTACATTTTTTTTCATTTATTGTTGCCTTTTTTTGCTCATTTAAGGTAATTGCCCTCATCTTGCAGACCTCTATACACTTACCACAGCCATCACACCTATCCTCATCTACATGTGTCTTTGTCCTTCCTATAATTCCTATATCATTAAACTGTGGGCGGATACAAGGAAAGGGACAACCAGAAACAGCTATTTTAACTGCTCCGGGTAGTTCCATCTCTCCATATTTTTCATCCAACTCCCTAGCCAAGGCCACCGGATCCCATGCACAGTTTTTACACCTCTTTCCTACACAACAAGTAATATTCCTTACCCTAAAACCAGCAGAACCACCCCTAAGACCTACTGCCTCAAGTCTTTTCAATGCCTCTTCAATATGCTCTTCCTCTATATCAAATAGTAAGACCTCTTGCCTTATTGTTAGATGAACCTCTCCTGCCCCATATTTCTCGGAGATATCCTTTAGGGCCTGAAGTTGCTCTAGACTTAGGTGCCCGGCCTTCACACGGACCTTAATCTCGTACTTCCCATCTCTCTTTGTTAAATATGGTCGTTCTTTATTCATCTTTCCCCTTACCTATATAACAACAAGCATAATCTTGTCAACAAAAAAGTTGACATAGGAAAATAAATATTATAATAAAAATATTGTGAGAAAGAAAATTTTTATTTTATTAATTTTATTAGTAAGCCTTCCTTGGAGTTTAGCCCATGCAGGGACAAAAATCTTATTGCTTATTGCAGAACAAAATATAGGAGAACATTATCATTATTGGTGGGGAGGTGCTTTGGCTGAAGAGGTCAATCTTTCCTCAGTGGAGTCTATTCTAGCCCAAAGGCTTACTGATGCAGGTTTTGAGGTTATAGACCCCTCAGTAATGGGAAGATTCAAAGTAAAAAAGGCATATCGGCACCTTGGCCTCAATACCAATGAGGCATTGGAAATTGCCCATACTTATGGGGCTGATCTAGTTGTTTTGGGAAAGGCCTTGGCCACAGAAGGGGCTAGGGTTGCTGGAACTAGTATGATTTCTTCCTCAGCCAATATAACAGCCAAGGTAGTAAGGCTTAAAGATAGAAAAATTATTGCTTATCTATCCACAAGTGGTGATTCTCTTCACCCCAATGTGATTACCGCTGGAAAGGAGGCACTAGAGCAAGCAGCAGAAGACCTTGCTATAAAATTGATTAATGAATTAAAAAAGGAGGGGAGATATAATGAGGGCAAATAGCTATTTAGTAAGCATTATTTCGCTTATAAGCATATTATTGTTAATAGGGGGTTGTACAGCTCTTGAACAATATACGCAACCAAAGGCCCAGGCAGTCAGTGCTGTGCCTGCAAGTATGCCGCCCTACCAAGGTCCTAAGGCCAGGATTGCTGTAGCCCGATTTGATGTAAGGGCAGCTAAGGCAAGTCAGGCCATTGGGGATGGGCTAAGGGATATGCTGGCCACAGCCCTAGTTCAATCTCAGCGTTTTTCAGTGGTTGAGAGGCAAGAATTAGGGGCTATTATGAAGGAACAAGAGCTATCTGCTACTGGGGCTGTAGAGAGGGGAGCTAGGGTCTCTAGAGGCAAGATAAAGGGTGCTGATCTCCTCATTGTGGGTTCGGTGACAGAGTTTGAACCCGGTGCCTCTGGGACAAGGGGTGGAATAGGCGGGGGTGGCTGGATCCCTGCCATTGCAGCTATAGGTGGTGCTGTAAAAAAGGCCCATTTGGCTATTGATATTAGAATAATTGACTCTGCTACCTCTGAGGTAGTTGCTGCCACAAAGATAGAGGGTGAAGCAAAAGATGTTAATCTAGGAGGCATTGCAGGTGCCTTTTTTGGTGGGGGGGCCTTAGGAGGAGGTTTGCAGATGTACTCTAAGACCCCAATGGAAAAGGCAATCCGGATTTGTATAGGAAAGGCAGTAGAGTATATTTCTCAGGCTATACCTGCTAATTATTATAAATATTAAGTTACTTTATCATAACAGACTAGCCCACAATTTAAACATCGCCTTGCCTCATATTGTGCCATCTCCTCTGTAAAGCCAAGCTCAACCTCTTTAAAGTCTTTGATCCTCTCCTTTACTCCCCTCTCAGGCATCATGGCCCTAGGCATGCATCTAACATATCTTTTATCTATTTTTGGTCTAGGAAGAGTCCCCTTAAGTAATTTTTCTGGAGGTTTTACTATGCCCTTTTTTAAATATGAGTGAATACTATATGCTGCCAGCCTTGCCGTAGCGATGGCATCCACCACACGCCTTGGCCCTAATGCTACATCCCCTGCAGAGAAGATAAAGGGTATATTTGTCTGATAGGTATCTTTGTTCACAACAATAGTGCAACGCTTAGTAAATTCTAATTCCTTGCCAATAGGGTCATTTTTTAAAAATGATATATCGGGATATTGACCGATTGCCTCAATAAAGGTATCTACCTCAATCTCCTTTTCTGTTCCAGGGATAGGTTCAGGAGAGGGTCTACCACTTACATCCGGCCTTCCCAATTTCATCTTTATGTACTCTACTGCCCTTAGCCTATTATCTTTACCAATAAGCCTTATTGGATTTGCCAAGAATAAAAATTTTATACCCTCCTCTTCTGCTGCCTTGACCTCTTCTCTTAAGGCAGGCATTTCAGCATAACTTCTACGATAAATAATATAGACCTCCTCTGCCCCCAAGCGGATGGCGGACCTGGCAACATCCATGGCTACATTCCCTCCCCCTATAACCATTACCCTTGGGCCAAGATTGATTCTCTCCCCCTCTGCTATCCTCCTCAAAAACACCAAACCAGGCCATACCCCTATTAGATCCCTCCCCTCTATATTTATCCCTCTGTTTTTCCATGCCCCTATACCTAAAAAAATTGCCTTATAACCTTGTTCTCTTAGGTCTTTTAATGAAAAATCCTTACCCAATGCCGTATTAGATCTAAAATTGATCCCCAAATCAATGATCTCTTTAATCTCAAGATCCAATATCTCTTGAGGTAATCTATAGTCAGGGATGCCATAACGTAACATCCCACCTAGCTTTGGCATGGCCTCAAATATTGTAACATCATGCCCTAACCTCTTTAAAAAATATGCACAAGATAGACCTGCTGGCCCTCCCCCAACAATAGCCACCCTATGCCCTGTAGATGGGGCAACAAATAAGGAGATGTGCCTTCCACTGTTTAACTGATAATCGGCTACAAAACGCTTTAAAAAATTAATGGCTACAGGTTCATCTATCTCATTTCTAGTGCAATAATCTTCACAAGGCCTTGGACACACCCTGCCTACAGCAAGTGGTATGGGCATATGCTCTTTAATAGTAAACAGGGCCCTTTCATAATCTCTTTCCTTAATAAATCTAATAAATCTTGGGATATCTACCCCAGCAGGGCATGCCTGCTGGCAGGGCGAAAGGCAATCATCCTCTCGATTAAATCTTAAAAGGGGAGAGATAGGGGAGACCAACTCCAATGCATGTTGTGGGCAGATAACTACACACTTTCCACACCCATTGCACCTCTCTTCATCTATTATAGGAAGACCTTTTTCCTCAGAGATCTCAATGGCATCAAAACGACATGCATTGGCACAACTGCCTAAGCCAATACACCCAATCCCACATTCTAAGTTTGATCCATAGAGCTTTATGGCCTCACGGCAGTCCTTAAGTCCCATTGGGTAATCAAACTTACGTGGTGCACGTTTCCCGCCCCTACACTTTAAAACGGCCTTTCGTGGCAATTTTTTTGTTTTTTTTGTATCCACTTTGTATTACACCTCCTCTTAAATATCACAAGTGTGATATACGAAATTCAATATATTGTCAAACTTAGGTACAGAGGAGGGTCTGCTTTTTTTTCTTGACAAATATCTATAATAAGGGTAAATAAAATCTTAAATTGGATTAAAGGAAAATTCTTGAGGGGTTGAGGAATGAGTGAAGAAGAAAAAAAGGGCGGATGGGGGGCTTTTATCTTAGGCTTTATTCTGGCCTTCTTGGTCGGTTGGTATTTTTTTAGTAATTGGTTTGCCGTACCTCCACTCTATGGAAAGTTGGAGCAGCCAGTGGCCTTTGATCATGTAAAACATACCTCTGAGGATGTAGGTTGCAGTTGTGAGGATTGCCACTACTTTAGGGATGATGGGACCTGGTCTGGTGTCCCTAGATTGGAAAAGTGTATAGAGTGTCATGAAGAACCACAGGGTGAGAGCCCTGAGGAAAGAAAATTTATTGAGGAATATGTAGAACCTGGAAAGGAGATTCCTTGGCTGATATATTCAAGGCAACCAAAAAATGTCTTTTTCTCTCATGTTGCCCATATCAAAATTGCAAATATGAGGTGTGAGGAGTGCCATGGGAAACTTGGTCATACAAGAAAACCCCCAGTCTATGTATATTCAAGGGTCTCACGTTACCCCCAACATACCGTAATGGTAATGGAAGAGTGTATAGATTGTCATAATAAACATAAGGCCAAAAAGTATTGTTTTACTTGCCATAAATAGGAGATAGAAGATGCTTACAAGGCGTGGATTTTTGCAATTTATTGTAGGTGGTGCAATAGGTACACTCTTTTCTCCCCTACCTTGGCGAATGGCGGATGAGCTTGCTCTGTGTACACAGTGGTGGACCCCACAGGGCCCTAAGGGGAGGGAGAGTTGGGACTATAGCTGGTGTCAATTGGGAAGTGATGTAGTTGGTTTAAAGGTAAGAAAGATAGATGGAAGGATAGTAAAGCTTGAAGGCAGTCCCCTGGACCCGATTGGAAGGGGGGGCATCTCTCCACTCAGTGCCTCAAGCCTGCAGTTATTTTATGGGCCTACAAGGATAAGGGGGGCAAAGAAGAGGGTTGGCCAAAAGGGAAAGGGTAAATTTGAGGATATTGAATGGTCTTCTGCACTAAAGATGTTGACTAGTAAATTAAAGGAGTTGCGTGAAACAGGCCAGTCTCATACGGTAGTCTGTATAGATGGGAGAGGGAGAGGAATTATGTCTGGTTTGATAAGGAGATTCTGCAGGGCATATGGAACCCCAAATTATATCCAGATACCATCTGATGAGGCTACACCTCTAGCTATAAGGCTAATGCAAGGCCACCAAGGTAGGGTGGGTTTTGACATAGAAAGGGCAGACTATATCCTGAGCTTTGGAAGCCAATTATTTGAAGGCTGGGGTACGCCTGTAAGGATGATGGCTGCTTATAGATGCCTAAAAGAAGGGCAACAGACAAAGATTGTTCAGTTTGAACCTAGACTTTCTGAAACGGCAGCTAAGGCAGATGAGTGGTTGCCTATAAAGCCAGGGACAGAGGCGGCCTTGGCCCTAGGCCTGGCATATGTAATTATAAAAGAAGGGCTTTATAATAAGGCCTTTATAGAGGAAAGAAGCTTTGGTTTTGATGCCTTTAAAGATATGGTCTTAGAGAGGTATAAGCCCGAGGCTGTAGAGGATATTACAGGCATAGCAAAGGAGGACATTTTAAGGATTGCACATGAATTTGCAAAGGCAAAGAGGCCAATAGCTGTATGGGGAAGGGGTAAGGGAGATATACCAAGTGGTCTGTATGAGGTAATGGCTATCCATAGCCTAAATGCCTTAATGGGAAATATCAATAGAGGTGGTGGGGTGGTCTCCTTTAAGGACATCTCAGATACATTTTGGCCTGAGGTGCCACTTGATGAAGTAGCCAAAAATGCCCAAAACATAGAGAGGATTGATGATGCAGGTACAGAGAGGTATCCACTAGTTACCAATTTGGCCCATCGTTTTGCAGAAAATATCAGCAGTGACCGCCATTATCCTGTCAATGTGCTCATGATCTTTGAGGCCAATCCGTGTTACTGCCTGCCTCATCCAGAGATAATGGAAAAGGCACTTAAAAAGATCCCTCTAGTTGTGAATTTTAGTTCATTTATGGATGAGACCAGCCTCTTTTCAGACCTTATCTTACCTAACCACTTTTATTTAGAGGCATGGGAGGACGTAACTACCCCACCTTACCTCCAGTATCCTATATTTGGTGTCTCAAGACCTGTGAGTAGGCCTTTGTATAAGACACAGCACACAGGCGATATCTTCCTCAAGGTGGCCCAAGGAATAGGGGGGGCTGTAGCAAGTGCCCTTCCTTGGGGAGATTTTAAGACCTTACTGAAGGATGTAGCAAAAAGGGTCTATGAAACAAGGGAAGGGACAATTATAGAAAACCCAATCTCTAGGCCTTGGGAAATAAAGGCAAGCCCCAATTATGGAAGCCCTGATGAGATGTGGGAAAAATTGGGGAAGGGGATATGGTTTAATCCAAATGTAAAATTTGAAGATTTCAAAACCCCTACAGGAAAATTTGAGTTTTATTCTAAAAAACTTGAAGATCTTAAACTCCCAGCACTCCCTCAATTTGTCCCTTGGGAAGAGGGCCATTCAGAATTTCCATTGACACTGATCCCTTATGAGAAGTTGATGATAGCCAATGACTATATTGCAAATCCCCCTTATATGATGAAGGCCTTAGAGGAAACCGTCCTAAAACACAATGATATATTTGTAGAGATACACCCATTTACAGCTACCCATTTAGGGGTAAATGAGGGGGATTTGGTATTGCTAAAGACCCCATTTGGTAGTGCAAGGGTGCGTGTCCACCTCTATGAGGGGATGATGCCAGGTGTGGTGGGCATCCCTTTGGGCTTAGGCCATAAGGCCTATGATGAATATCTAAAAGGCAAGGGGATAAATGCATATAATATAGTGGCTGTTAGAGAGGAAAAGGCAACAGGGATAGCTACTTGGGTAGTTACCCCTGCCAATTTAATCAAAATTAAGAGGAAGGGTCATGAAACACGAGCATAAGTATAAAAGTGGGCCAGAGAAATATGTAATGGTTATTGACATTGATAAGTGTACAGGCTGTGGGGCATGTGTAATAGCCTGTGCCGTAGAAAATAATCTCCCTGTAAGGACAGACGAGACCAGAAAGCTCTTGAGTGTAGACTGGTTAGTCATCTATAAGATTACAAATGGTAAGCCATTTCCAAAGACACGCATAGCCTATATCCCTAGGGGTTGTATGCACTGTGATAATCCTATGTGTGTACATGTATGCCCTGCCAGTGCTACTGACAAGGACGATAAAGGGGTAGTAAGTCAGATTTATCCCCGTTGCTTTGGGTGCCGGTACTGTATGGCAGCCTGCCCCTATCATGCAAGGGTATTTAATTGGTGGGACCCTACCTTCCCTAAAGGGACAGAAAGGGGCCTTAATCCAGATGTCTCCACACGGATGAGGGGTGTAGTAGAGAAGTGCTCTTTTTGCAACCATCGTTATCAGAGGGCAAAGGAAAAGGCCATGCTAGAGGGGAGGACTACATTAAGAGATGGTGAATATATAACTGCCTGTGCAGAGGCCTGCCCTACAGGTGCTATTACCTTTGGCAATGTGAAGGATCCAAATAGTAAGGTATCAAAATTGGTAAAGAGCCCCTATGCCTTTAGGCTTTTAGAGAAATTTGGGACTGAGCCAAGTGTATATTATATCAGCAGACAAGAATGGGTAAGGCGAGAGGCCGACCGTTACTTTGAAGAAAAGGCAAAAAAAATTAGTAAGGAGTAAGAGATGGATGCTGCACTAATTCCACCAGGTGTAAAAAGGTGTGATTTTAAAATATTTTTGGGATGGATATTATTTTTATTAGCAATAATAGGCTGGGGTGCCTATGCAGTATTCCTTGTGTGGTACAAGGCACTAAATCAAACAAATATGAATAATTACTTCGGATTCGGTATCTGGATTACATTAGACTTGTCTGTAATTGCCTTAGGTGGTGGGGCATTCTTTACTGCATTTTTAAGATACATCTTGGGCATAGACAAATTAAAGAACATTATTAGCCTGGCTACAATTGTAGGTTGGATCTGTTATGCCAGTGCACTGCTTGTATTAGGGCTTGATGTAGGGCAACCGTTGCGTGGCTGGCATATTTTCTGGTATGCCAATGTCCACTCCATGCTTACAGAGGTGGCCTTTTGCATTACCACCTATTTTATTGTCTTGTGCATTGAGGTCCTCCCTATAGTCCTAGAGAATGTGCAACTGGCAAAAAATAGGTTCATCCACCTCTTTAGCCATAACCTGCATGAATATATGTATGTCTTTGCCGCAGTAGGTGTCTTCCTCTCATTCTTCCATCAAGGCTCTTTAGGTGGGATGTATGGGGTGCTCCATACCCGCCCCTTTGCCTATCGTACAGGCTTCTTTATATGGCCTTGGACGTTCTTTATATTTATCCTCTCTGCAATTGCCTCAGGCCCGGCCCTAACACTTTTGGTTACTTGGATATTACAAAAGGTAACAGGCAGGAGGCTAGTGACCAAAGATGTAATATTGCTTTTGGCAAAGATAACAGGTAGTATTTTGTGTTTTTATCTAATTGTAAAATTTATAGATACTTGGTATTGGGCAACACACATACTCCCTGAAAAGGGTATGACTTTGAAGGAGTGTTACCAGGGTTGGTTTGGTCCTTATGGACTATGGCTACTTTTTGCAGAACTTGGAGTATTTGGCATAATCCCAGCTATCATCTTAATTACCCCAAGATTTAGGGAAAATGAATGGTTGCTTGCTGTGGGTTGCCTATTTGATTGTGTTGGCATTATAATAAATCGTTTTGTCTTTACCGTCCAGACCCTGGCTATCCCTACCTATCCATTCGATAAGTGGGTTGTCTATTCACCCAGTTGGCAGGAATGGGCATCTACTATCATGATAATTGCTATAGGGGCCTTGGTTATCTCCTTGGCTTATCGTTATCTGCCCCTCTTTCCCCAAGAGCCAGAATTAAATCCTTAATTAAAGGCCCCTTTAAGGGGGCCTTATTTCCTTATGAAAATTGATGAAAAGGAGTGTCTTCTTAAAGACCATTTTTGTTCTTGCCACTATACTCCTTTGTATTATCTTCCTCTATCCCATCATCTCCTACCTCCTTTATAGGGAACAAAAGATAGTAAAGGTCAGTTTTCACCCCAATGAGCGTCTGGGGAAGGTCAATTTTAAAAAAGGAGTATACCTTATAAAAAGTAATCATAACTGGTATGCCCTTTCTGCACACTGTACACATCTGGGCTGCATTGTAAATTTTGATGAAAAAACAGAAAAGTTCCATTGCCCTTGTCATGGGAGTGTATTTGATATCTCTGGAAAAAGGGTAGCTGGGCCTGCAAATAGGCCTTTGACAAGGCTTCCTTTGAGATTTATGAAAAATGGTGACATTATAGTAATAAAAAGAGATTAATAGAGATTTGGATGGGCTACTTGAGGCATTATCTTTCATTTTATTTACCTCGTTTAATACTCTCCTCCTTCCTGATTTGTATCCTCTCAGGCATATTTTTGACCATTCACTATAGACCATTTGGAGACGTGTTTAGGTGTGTAGAAGAAATTACTACTGTCATTCCATATGGTTTTTTCTTTAGAAGGCTTCATTATATTACAGGTCAATTATTTGTTATCCTTGCATTAATTCACATTGGTGACCATTTTTTGAGGAGGACATACAGAAGGTATAGGTTTAGGGATTGGCTAAGCCTTATAGCCTCTATATACATAGCATTTGCTATCATCTTTATGGGATTTGTCCTAAAAGGGGATAAAGAGGGAATCTTTGCAGGAAACATCATGTTGAATATTATCAAAGGCATCCCCCTTATAGGAAATTCTATTTCAGATATATTTATAAGGGAGGGAGAAGATTTTTTCTGGTTGCCATTTCTCTATCACTGCTTTATTCTCCCTCTATTTCTTATAATTTTTACCCGTAGACATATCCATAATTGGCTACCTAATAGGGGTTTCTTTCTTTATGTCACATTATTCCTTTCTACATTTGCTGTATTTTTTAAGATGCCTATGGATATACCTCCAGATGCAGTAGTCCCTACAGTAAAAGGCCCATGGTTTTTCTTGGCAATCCAAAAGTGTCTAACAAAAATACCCCCCCTATTTGCGGGGATTGGGATCCCAATCTCTTTTTTTATACTTATCTCACTAATTTCTTTATCAAAGGGACACCTAGAATGGTTTATTCGTTACACTATCTTAATTTTTGCCATTGTTTATGGCATTATTACTATTTTGGAGTATAGATAAAAATGCTCTCACAGATATTTATTAATGCACCATATGACCTTTTGATAAGTAAATATCTGCCATTTTTTCTTGAAAGACGCATCAATCCTGAGATCTATTTTAGTCCTGAGATATTGGACAAATTTCCAGAGGATGAATTTAGGGCACTAGCAAGGGAACTGCAAAAAAATCAGATTAAAACTACATTTCATGCACCATACCTTGGCCTTGACCCAGGGGCAATAGACAGCAAGATCAGAGGGGCTACATTAGAGAGATTGAGGCAACTATTTGAAATTGCCCCCATTTTTAAACCTATTTTGATAGTAGCACACGCTGCCTATGATGAGCGTGTATATGAAGAACACCAAAAGGAATGGCTTAGAAGTAGCATAAATACATGGAATAGTCTGCTACCTTTAGCAGAGAGGAACAAGGTTTTACTAACCCTAGAAAATGTGTTTGAACCTGGCCCTGAAATCCTATTAAAACTCTTTCAATCATTAAAGTCATCTTATATTGGCTTCTGTCTTGATATAGGGCATCAACATGCATTTACAAAGACCAAGATCTCTGATTGGCTGATACTCTTTCCCTATCTTAAACAGGTGCATCTCCATGACAACCATGGGATAAGGGATGAACATATAGGGCTTGGTAAGGGAAATATTGACTTTCTCTATTTCTTTAGATTATTGATGAAATACAATGTAAGGCCATTAATTACCTTAGAACCACATACAGAACAGGCATTTTGGGATAGCCTGGATTACCTTAATAGGCTGCCTGAAGACATCAAGCAATTTTTAAAATAAAAAGCCGGCCATTACAGCCGGCCAAGAGGAGGGAGAAAAGAGGTGATGCTCTAAAAATAGGATATGCAATTTCCTTGCCATAAAAAATTATAGAGATAGAGGCATTTTTTAGAACTAGGTGCTTAACAAAAGTACAAATTTTTGTTCATAAATCAAAAATCCCTTAAATTACATAATAATTCTAAGGTTCAAAAATTTGTCCTACTAGGGTGATAAATTGTATTTTTTTATCTTGTATTGAAGCAGGCTCTTTGTAATACCTAAGAGTTTAGCGGCCTTTGCCTGCACATAATTTGTCTTTACAAGGGCCTGCCTAATCAATTCTGCCTCAATATTTTCTAAAACCTGAGGGAGCTTTATATCAGAGGAAAGGTCTTTGAGATCAAAATAGAGGTTTTTTTTCTGTAATGCCTCAGGCAGATGATAGGGCTTGATAATACCATGCTCACAAAGGACTACTGCCCTTTCAATGGCATTTTCCAATTCCCTAATATTTCCAGGCCATGGATACTCATAGATACGACGGAACGCCTCCTCTGATACCTTTATCTCCCCCTTTCCTATCTCACTAGTATATTTTTTGAGGAAATGTGCTACCAATAGGGGGATATCATCCTTTCTTTCCCTTAGGGGAGGGAGGTGAATATGGACAACATTTAGACGATAATAGAGGTCTTCCCTAAATGTACCCATTTTTATAGACTCTTTTAAGTCCCTATTAGAGGCAGCAATGATCCTTACATCTACCTTAATGGTCTTTGTACCACCTACCCTCTCAAATTCCCTTTCTTGCAACACCCTTAGAAGCTTTACCTGCAATGCAGGGGACATATTGTTTACCTCATCCAAAAAAAGTGTACCCCCATCGGCCAACTCAAATCTTCCCTTACGCATGCTTATGGCACCTGTAAAGGAGCCCTTTTCATGACCAAATAATTCACTCTCAAGAAGGGTATCTGCTAGGGCACCACAATTGACAGAGACAAATGGCCTATCTCTGCGTGGGCTGTTATAGTGGATGGCCTTTGCTACCAGTTCCTTACCTGTGCCGCTTTCCCCAGTGATAAGGACAGTGGTCTTTGTGGCTGCTACCTTTTTTATCATCTCAAATATAAATTGCATCTTCTTGCTCTTTCCAATGATATTTCCAAATTGGTATTTTGAATGAAGGGCATAGGTCAAGCGCCTATTTTCCTTTAGAAGATGATACATATTAATGGCCTTACGGATATTGAGCTTTAACTCCTCATTTTCAAATGGCTTTGTAATATAATCAAATGCCCCCTTTTTCATGGCCTCTACCGCCTTTTCTATGGTACCATAAGCAGTCATCATAATGACAGGGAGCTCAGGTTTTTTCTCTTTTACCCTCTCCAAGAAGATGATGCCATCCATTTTGGGCATCTTCATATCTGTAATTACCAAATCCAAGTCCACATTGTTTATGATCTCCAATGCCTCCAATGGGTTAGGGGTGGTCAGTACCTCATAGCCCTCTTCGCTCAAGAGTGCCTCTAATACCACTAAATAGTTTTTTTCATCGTCAACGACCAAGATCGTCTCCATACTTATGCCCTCAAAACAAATATTACCCTGGTCCCCTCTCCCTCTTTGCTCTCAATCCTAATCTCACCACCATGACTTTCAACAATGCTTTTCACAATACAAAGCCCTAATCCACTGCCCTTCTCTTTGGTGGTAAAGAATGGATTGAATACCTTTTTCAATATCCCCTCAGGGATACCAGGGCCTGAGTCCAAAAATTCTATATAAACATGGCGGTTCTCTCCATCAAATTGATTTTTTATCAATAACCTACCACCTTCAGGCATTGCCTGAATCGCATTTATTAACACATTCAAAGATGCCCTATAAAGCAGGTCTGGATCGGCCTTAATAATAGGTGAATCCTGATACTGTTTTACTACCCTGATATTGTGTTTTTCAAATTCTGGTCTTAGATAATTTACTGCCTTCTCCAGTACCTCCTTGATATTACAATTGGTAAAATTTGGTATCTGTGGACGTGCAAAGTCCAAAAATTCTGTTAATACACGATTTAGGCGATTAGTCTCATCTACAATAATCTCTAGGAGTTGAGAATGGATCTTGTTATCCGATATCTTTTTCTTTAACATCTCAGCAGTACTCTTTATAATCCCCAAGGGGTTGCGAATCTCGTGTGAGACAGCGGCCACCATCTCTCCTAAGGTTGCTAGGTGTTCTGCTTGACGTAGTTGATCCTCTAATCTCTTTTTCTCCCTTGCCCGACTCTCAATGATTTTATCAGCACGCCTTACAATCAATGTAAGCCCAACAAATAATAAAATCATAGTAATAAAGGCACTCCCTATGACAGTATGTTGGAATTGGCTTATTATCTTACAGTCCTTAGAGAGGTTTTGGACAATTTCAAAAATGCCTAAAATCCACTTGGTCTCCTGACCAAGGGGCTTTTCTGCCCGAAATGGGACATAGGTCTTCAGTCTGTGGACAACAAGCTTAGAGGCAATCTGCCCCTGTTTGGCCAATTCAAACTCTTTAGAGACATTCCCCCTTTTGCCTACAAGATTGGGGTCTGTGCTATAGGCTATAATCCCATTTACATCGTATATATTTACCTGTTCAATGTCAAATCCATGGATGGTATTCCTTACAATCTTGTCCAGGACCTCAAATTGTGCCCTCTCCCTTAGCCTTATCTTACCAAAGCGTAGATAAGTGGGGATAGTAAACTGTAAATATACTTGATGATTGAGATTTTCTCCTACTAAATGGGCATATTCCTCACTCTTTTTAAGAAGAAGCGATTTCCCACCCCGGGAGACTATAAAGGAGAGTATCAGCGTGCTGATAAAGATTAAGCCAAAGCTGGTATAGGCAAAGTATTTAACAAGTTTAAAAGGCCTAATGCTTTCAATTCCCTGCATTATACTTGATAAATTGGCCTTTTTAAAAATTTCTCAATCTCTTCTTTCTCTTTATCAAGATTGGGCTTTCCCATTAGGGCATGGGTATACAACTTTCCCAGTTCTACCCCTGGCTGGTCAAATGGGTTAATCTTACACAGCGTTCCAAAGGTTGCAGTGGCAATCTCAAATAGGACAAAGAGGCCCCCTAGGTTAAATGGGTCAACCCTATCCAAGACAAATTTTGCATTTGGACGTCTTTCAGAGGTCAAGGCCGCCTCTGTGGCTATCTGCTCTGCCTTAATCAACTCATTTAAGGTGTGATTCCCCAAAAATGAGATATCTGTTATATCGGGGTAAAAAGTAGGGATATTGACACAAGAACGATAATCCTTTGCTGTCAAAAATGTGATTACCTTATCATAGGGGCCCTCCATATAGAGCTGAAGCTGTGAGTGTTGATCCTTTACCCCTATTGCCTTTATAGGGGTAGGGCCACAAAATACCTCTTCTTTATTTATATTATACCTCTTTCCTAAACTCTCTGCCCATAGTTGACAAAACCAATCTGCTATTCCACCCAAGGCATTGATATAGGGCATCAAAATGTGGATATTTTTCCCTTCTTTATAAAGGAGGTAATGGGATAGGGCAAAGACATAGGCAGGATTGTCCTTTATATCTTTGCACCTCTCTGCCATATCCCTTGCCCCCAAGATGAGGGCGTCTATGTCTATGCCCAACAGGGCAGAGGATACAAGGCCTACAGGGGAGAGTACAGAGTAGCGGCCACCCAATGCAGGGGGGATAGGAAATGAGGTATAGCCCTCCTCATTGCAAATCCTCCTAAGGGGCCCCCTTTCTGGGTCAGTAATAATTACTACCTGCCTTTTTAGATCAAGATCCTTTAGCCTCTCAAGTGCAATCAAAAATTGGGCAAGTGTCTCGGATGTCTTTCCAGACTTGCTAATTACCAAAAACAATGTATTTTTTATCTCAATAGACTCCAATAGGCCAAAGATAAGCTCAGGGTCAATGTTGTCTAAAAAGAATGCCCTTGGGAGACCGTCTCTTTTCTCCTTACTTATTATATTGTGAAATGGGTGATTTAGGGCCAAGTGTAGTGCCAGCGGGCCAAGGCATGAGCCACCAATGCCAAAGACTACTAGATTTTCCCATCTGCCCCGATTTTCCCTGGAAAATTTTTTAATAGAAGATAGGTAATCATTTTTATAAAGTATATCTATAAATGGGAGCCCTTTGCTTAAGATATGATGGGCCTCTTTTATCAACCCTTGGTGCCTTTCTATAAAATTTTTAGGGAGGCCATGTTCCTTTACATTTTCCTCTAATAGATTTGAATAATCAAATAAAATCATGCTACCCCCTTGGTTTGGCCAAGATCTCCAATACCTTTAAGGATAAAAACCTCTTGGAGGTGGCCGATTTTATTATGGCTACTGTATCTGCGCCCTTAACAGTACCTGCCATGGCTACTACCTCTTCACCCTCTGGGATCAGGCCCGCATCGGCTGCCTCCATTACAATCTCACAACACACCTTTATCCCTTGCCCAAATCTCCTTAGTGTTTGGGCAATAAGCAAGGTAGGATAGACACCAGAAAACTCCTTTGCCAAGGAGGTCTCTAGTGAGTGGGTGAGCATGGTCCCCTTATAGACCTTTCCGCCAAGGGAGGTAATGGCCTTATAGTTTTCCTCCAAAAACTCATCGATATTTGGCGCCTTAAACCCTACACTATGCCCTACAATAACCAAATTTATGGGAAACCCTTTAAGCCCCTTTGCAGCCAAAAGCCCAGTCCTCCCACTGGTTGAGGCAATGACAAAGTGTTTGTAGCCCTCCCCTGCCAATCTTACAAGCACATCTATACATGCATCCGTATTCCTCTCACCTGGCTCCTCAAAGTATATGACCTCTCTTCTCATAATAAAACATTATACATCTTATCCCCGCATTGACAAATATTTAAAAAGGGTTATGAAAAAATAAAGTGAGGAGATTTTGTTTTATTTTAATCCTTTTAGTTGTCCTCTTACCTCTTCTTACAGGTTGTGCACCTGTCATTTCTAAACAGATGAGGACACAAGTGGCAAAGGACCTGACATTGAGTGTAGTCAGTAAGGATCCAGAGGCATATAAGGGAAAGGTAGTGCTATGGAGTGGGATAATTGTAAAATCTGTAAATGTAAAAGAGGGTACTTTGATTGAAGTGCTTCAGAAACCTGCTGGCAGGCGAGGAAAACCAAAGGACGTAGATAAGTCAGAGGGAAGGTTTTTGGTTTTATATCCAGGGTACCTAGATGTGGCCATCTATAGCCAGGGCAGGAAAATAACAGTAGCAGGAGAGGTCAAAGGAAAGAAGATCAAACCCTTAGGTGAGGTTGAATATACCTATCCCCTAATTTCCTCCAAAGAGATATACCTTTGGCCCAAAGAAAAGGAGGTAAGATATCCCTATCCCCATTACTTCTATTATTGGCCCTATCCCTTTTATCCTTATTGGTATCCCTATCCTTGTTGGTGGTAAATTTATGGGCCGTGGAGGACTCGAACCTCCAACCTACGGATTAAGAGTCCGTTGCTCTACCAGTTGAGCTAACGGCCCTACGCCCGGCAGGATTTGAACCTGCGGCCTACGGATTCGAAGTCCGGCGCTCTGTCCTCTGAGCTACGGGCGCTCAATTATAAGTTAACACAAAAACAATTTCCTGTCAATTTTATCCATCCACTTAAGACAAGGCCTTACCTCCCAAATTTTACTTGGGTAAAGATTCAGCCAATTTTAAGGTTCAGATATTTTAGGCAGTCTTCTCGCCATAGGCAATTTTC